>CAZNNK010000442.1:0-6053 GCA_964574085.1 uncultured Coleofasciculus sp. | reverse complement strand
TTTCCGATTAATGACACTCCGGATAATTGTCCCCTACTCCATTCTTTATTACTGGTAGAAAATCCCAAAAGTACGCCATTCATTCAGGGAAAAGCCACACCCTTATCCGACTTACCCTTTGCTGAAATTGAAGCAGCATTAATTCGTCAGCCATTTTCCCAGGTTACGCTAATCGCCAACCCAAACGCGACTCGTGAATCCCTCTGCCAATCTCTACAAACTCCCCATCATATCTTCCACTTTACCGGACATGGAGCCTATAATTCCGTCAATCCGGCTCAATCCTGTCTATTCCTCGATGATACTGACCAATTAACATTAACCGATATTATCCATCTGGATTTGAGAGACTACTATCTGGCTTGTCTTTGTGCTTGTGAAACCGCGATGACTGGCGACGAAACCATTACTGATGAATATGTAGGATTAGTCAGCGCCTTTCTGAAAGCTGGGGTGACTTATGTGATTAGTCCCCTGTGGACAGTAGAATCAGCGGCTAGCGCTTTATTAATTGTCAAATTTTACCAGCACCTTGAGGCGGGACAATCGCCACCAATGGCACTAAAATCGGCTCAACTCTGGCTAAAAACAGCGAATCGTGAGCAACTCATTGAGTGGTTAGATCAAGTAATTTCTCAACTTGTCCAACATAAATCCCTTCAGCTTGTTCTGCAAGACCAGCGCGATTTACTAGATAGAATGGAAAATGATAATCCCCCTTATTCTCATCCGTATTACTGGGCGGCGTTTACGATATCTGGTATTTAAAAATTAGATTGGGTTCATCGTTCATTGTTTGTAGTCAGGGCTTTAGCCCTTTATAAGGCTGTTAGACACCTAAACCTACTGCAATAATATCGTTATAAGAGATCCCCCCTAGCTTAAAAAGGGGGGAACTAGAATAAAGTAGTATTATATGCTCCGATTCAATAATTCATGATGAAAGACGCCGATATCCTGACTCTCAAAGCCTTTCTTGCTGCCCTCTGCCAACAGCGATCGCCCCTCTCTGATACAATTGAGGAAAAACTGGCAGATATTGCCCAATCCCTGGAAACCCGGATTGGAGAATTGCACGATTTGGCAATTAGCATTCCTGCCTTAAAGATACCTTATGAATCTGCCCGTCTCTTGTTAACCGATACAGCCGCAAAAGAAAAGATAGGGTTAAAATTTCTTCCGGCTGATAACGCTGACGACGATAATAATCGAGAAACCCCTAATATCACCAGAAATATCCAGGATATTATTGCCCAGATGGAATGTACTCTAGCAACAATTGAAGCTAAATTCGATCGAACCAAACTTGATCAAACCGCTCAAATCCTTTCTGATCCTAATCCGGTAAATTCGGCTAAGAACAAGTATGGAGTATGACTAATCAAAAATCAATTTTATTTCCTATAGTATTTTACAGCCTGACGCAGTACATTGAGTAGGGCGCACGTCGGTGATAGGGCGCACGTCGGTGATAGGGCGCACGTCGGTGATAGGGCGCACGTCGGTGCGCCCCTACAGCCGCGACAATGATTTTATAATTGATAACGTTATATGAACTCGTCTCCCCAACTGATTTATCCCACTGTCGATTTATTCCTCTATGATTTAGTAGACGGATTGGGACAGAGTAATGAGCAAATTCAGGAAAATCGCCGCCGTTTTTGGCAGCGCATTTATCAGGATGGTCTCAGTGATCAAAAACTCGCCGAACTCCAAGATGCTGAAATCCCATTTTCCAGTTATATCGAACTCCTAGGGGCGGAGAAAATTGAGCGGTTTAAATATCCCCTCGACGGCTATTATTACCCCGTAAAACTTGGCGATACTTACGCCCTACAAATCGACTGTTCGGGAAAAGAGAACGAACCCGATTGGGAACAACTCTCCCTAGAGGAAAAACTGGCACAAATCAAAGAGATTATCCTCGAACACACCCATAAAATTCCTGGTAAGATGGGTGAAAACTGGCTGGTTTGGGGTAAACTAGCCACAGACAATCAAGACCCAAAAGCAACAGCAAAAGATTGTTACAACGCTTTACAACTGCTTCCCCACGCCAAATGGCAACGGAACTATCAAGGACATGGAATATTCAAAAAAGCAACGTGCTTTGAAATCGGACAAATCGACATCATTCCCGATGGCTTAAACCGCAATCAATATATCCTGATATGCTTATTTGCTTATGATACAACCGACGCAGAATTGAAAGATATTATTGGCAGACTCTACCTCAATTTACTTCCTCTGTTCCACTACCGCAATAAAATACTGTGGAGTTATGAACAAAGCCGTCAACTGAAAAGAACACTGAAAGATTTCTCGCGGGTTACCCAAAAACTGGTTGATTCCCTACCCGATCGCCTTCATGCTTCTCCCCTAAATCTAGATGAATTGCAACAAGACTTAGCCCATGCTTTGTCGATATCCCACTACTACGAAACCAGTTTAGGTTATCTGCAAGAACAAGCCTCGAACCTAGAAATAAATACTCAAAACTACATCAAGCGAGTCGAGGCGATCGCACAACTTGACCCCAACAGCGATCTCGGCTTCCTGAAAGCGTTTGGCGAGATGGCGACGGAGACATTTCTCAGCCACATCCACAGCGATTACCAAACTCTGAAAGCCGGATTAAATCCCCTAGAAACCTGTATCAAAACCATTGCTGGAATTATCGAAATTGAGAAAACCAAGAACGAACGCACTCTCAACCAAACCGTCGCGATCGCGAGTGTGGGAATTAGCACTGCATCACTGGCTGCGTCTGCCCTGACTGAACAAGCCGAAGGGATTGTCAAGAGTATTTTACCAGTCCCTACTAATCAACCAACACCCGCACTAAACCATTGGGCAAATTTTAGTTTAACCTTTGGCTTGAGCGTATTGATTGGTATCGTCAGTGCTGTAATTACTTGGAGAATTTTAGATATCGGAAGGAAGAGGTAATTTTGTTGGGTTTTAACCTGAAGTTCTCCTTATGCAGGGAAAGCAGAGGGAGCAGGGGGAGTAGGGGGAGATGAGAGAAATAAGAAACTCATACCAAGTTGCAGTCTAATGTAGAACTCTATTTTTCCCCAATTTCCCCATCACCCCCTCACCCTATCTCCCTCTCACCCCATCTGCCCATCTACTCTATCTGCTATCTTTGAACGCAACTTGGTATCACAACTCCACACTCCCCCCATCTCCAATACTAAGAAGCCCAGAGAACTAAACCAGGTTCATAGAGACTAGAAAGATGTTTGTGTTTGGGAAATACCCGGAGAGACAAACCCTGTAAGCCACTGGCACTATAACTGATATCAGCCGTGTAAATACTGATATTGTGTTCGTCAGTTCCCTGGTAATCCATCACCACGGGTACGCCATTCACAATTTGCCCATTGGCATTGACTGAACCTTGGTAGAGTTCTACCTGTACATCATCAGCCGTTAGTCCGGCGAGGTTGATGCGGCTTTTCACCGCAACCGATTGATTGACCATGAGGTCGCTGGGAGCCGCAATGTCAATGTCTTCAACTTTAATGCTGTACCACTGTTCAAATAAGTGTTGCTTCCACTGAGCCAGTTCTTTCACCGGTTGGTAGCCATCGCGAGTCATCGCCTTGTAGCGTTCGCTAGCGGGGAAATAACCTTGCATCGCATAGTCTCGCAGCATCCGAGCGGTATTAAAGGTAGGACAATTGAGTCGGATCGCATCTTTCATCTTGGCAATCCACCCACGCGGTAATCCTTCATTGTCGCGATTATAGAATAGGGGGACGATTTCCTGTTCGAGTAGGTCATAAAGGGCGTTGGCTTCTATCTCATCCTCGTACTCAGGATTATCATATTCTTCCCCATGACCAATAGACCAACCCGTTCGCACGTAATCGGCTTCGTCCCACCATCCATCCAGGATACTGACATTCATCAGACCATTCATAGACCCCTTCATCCCAGAGGTTCCTGATGCCTCCCGAGGACGACGGGGGGTATTTAACCAGATATCACACCCCGATACCATCAGTCGGGCGATGTGAATGTCGTAGTTGGGAACAAAGACCACAGAGTTATCTAATCCCGCTTCCCGAATCGTATGAATGATATTACGGATTAAATCCTTCCCTGGCATGTCTTTGGGGTGGGCTTTACCCGAAATGACAAACTGAACTTTTCGTTCTTTATTGCCTTGGATAATTTTTTTAATCCGATCCAGATCCCGTAGGAATAAGTTTGCTCGCTTATAGGTGGCGAATCGACGGGCAAAACCAATCGTCAAAATGCTGGGATCTAAAACCTCACGCGCCCGATCAATTTCGGCAGGGGTAGCGCCGCGATCGCGCAAATGGTTCTGCAAGCGTTCCCGGACAGACATAACCATTTGAGACCGACAGGCTTGGTGATTGCGCCACAACTCCTCATCCGGAATCGAAGCCACCCGATCCCACAGCGGATCGTCTGGCTTGCGGCTTGACCAGTTTGGACCCAGGTAGCGGTCATACAGTTCCTGGTTTGCCTTTGCCACGACACTGCGAGCATGGACACCGTTGGTAATCGAGGTAATCGGAACTTCATCCAGAGGCAGATCAGACCACAATCCATGGAACATCTTCCGCGACACGTCCCCATGCAATCGGCTAACGCCATTCACAAAGCTAGAGGTTTTAATGGCTAACGCTGCCATGCTAAAGGGGGATTCCAAATTCCCGGTATCTTCGCGTCCCAACCCCAGAAATTCTTCCCGTGATAAACCGAAGATATTCGCATAATGACCCACATAGTACATTGCCTTATCCGGAGGAAAGAGGTCAAATCCCGCTGAGACAGGCGTATGGGTCGTGAATAGTTGGGTAGACTGAGCCAATTGTTTGGCTTCGGCAAAGCTTAACCCTTCTTCCTCAATATAGCGACGGATGCGTTCCAGAATTAAAAACGCGGAGTGACCTTCGTTGAGATGATAAACATTAACCTTGTATCCCAAGGCTTTTAAGGCTCTAATCCCACCAATCCCCAACATCATCTCTTGGTGAATCCGCATATCCAGATCACCACCATAGAGTCTATCGGTGATGTCATGGTCGTAGGGATTATTTGGTTCAATGTTGGTATCCAGCAGGTACAGGGGAACCGTTCCCACTTGCACACGCCAGACACGAGCATAAACAGTACGACCGGGATAGTCTACTGAAATCCGCACTTCTGAACCATCCTCATGGCGCTCTAAGTGCAGCGGCATATTGTAAAAATCATTAATCGGATAGCGCTCTTGTTGCCAACCATCCGCATTTAGGTATTGGGCGCAGTATCCTTCTTGATAGAGTAAACCGACCGCCACTAAAGGCAAACCGAGATCAGATGCGGATTTGAGATGATCGCCCGCTAGAACACCCAAGCCACCGGAATAAATGGGCAGGCAATCGACTAACCCATACTCGGCACAGAAGTAGGCATAGCATTCTTTTTCATCGCTGTTACCCCGATGCTTACGATACCATGTTCGTTCCTTGAGGTAATCGTCTAACTGTCGAGACGCCCGTTCCATTTGTGCCAGAAACCCATCATCTTCCGCCATCGCTTCCAGACGGGCTTGACTGATCATCCCCAATGTCAAAACGGGGTTATGGCGAGTGGATTCCCAGAGTTTACGGTCTAGGCGTCGGAACAAGTCTTTGGTTTCTACGTTCCAGTCCCAATGCAAGTTGTATGCCAGCTTGCGTAAGGGTTCCAGGACTTCTGGCAACGCGGGAGAAACGTTAAAAGTGCGAATAGGCTGCATAGAGCGACAAAATTTTAAGTCTTACACGGATAACATTGTGTACATACTTTTACACAAAGGGTGAGACATTTAATACTGTTTTCGTAACAGACTTGGGTTTATCGGTGTCAGTGTATGGCTAAAATCCCATCGGTACAGGGTTTTTTCGGGGTCTATTTAAGCTGGGGGAGATGAGGGAGATGAGGGAGATGAGGGAGGTGGGGAAGATGGGGAAGATGGGGAAGATGGGGAAGATGGTGAAGATGGGGAAGATGGGGAAGATGGGGAAGATGGGGAAGATGGGGAAGATGGG
>CAZNNK010000441.1:0-6055 GCA_964574085.1 uncultured Coleofasciculus sp. | reverse complement strand
CGTCTCGTGGGCTCTCATTTTTTAAAAACACACCCCGGGGCTACTGGGGCACTTGGGGGTGAGGGGGAGATGGGGGAGATGGGGGAGATGGGGAAGATGAGCTACATGCTCCCCCACACCCCAGTTTTCACTCCTGATACCCCGTTAATCCTAGCGCCGTCGCTTCTTCCGGGGCTTGAGCCACCAGTCGATTACTCCGGAACACTAAAAAGTAGACACTTGCCACAATCAGGGCGACGCCAATCCCCCAAACACCGCCTCGGTAATCGCGTATAGACATACAAGCAATCAGGGCAAATGTGGCTAAAGCCAAGCCCACAAAGGCTCCCGCTGTTCCCAATGGGCTTTCGTAGGGTTTTGGTAAATAGGGATTCCCTTTTAGCTTCATGTAGCTAACCATGACCAAAATATAGGAAATCAATGCTCCAAACACAGCCATATTCAAAATCACAGCATCTACAGCTTCAATACCGGTACTCACCAGTAACACACAGATAAATCCAATCGTCGCCCCGGCAATTAATGCCCGATGGGGGGTATGACTTTTACTCGTCACCGATAACCAACGGGGTAAGTACCCAGCACGGGATAGGGAGAAAATACTCCGTCCGTAAGCAAACATATTACCGTGGAGACTGGCAATTAAGCCACAAATCAGCGCCAGTGCTGTGACAATGGTACTCGTCGCACCGGCACCAAAATAAGCCTCTAACCCATCTTGCAGGGGAGCATCAGATTGCCCAATTGCCGCCGCACCCCCGCCAACACCGGAGTTAATCACCACAGTAAAAATTGACAGAATAATCAGGGTAACCATACCAGAAATCATTCCCGATGGCATATTCCGAGGCACATTATCGGTTTCCTCCGCCGTCATCGGTAATTGTTCAATCGCCAGATACAACCAGATTGCAAAGGGAATCGCCCCAAATATCCCCAACCAACCATTCGGTAACCAGGTTTCTGACTGTCCCGGTTCAGCCGGAATATTAAACAGCAGGCTAAAATTGAATTCGCCCGATATCAGCATACTTACATAGAAGATGCCTAATACCGTCATCGCGATAAGGGTTAGCCAAAGACAGACGGTTATACTCAGTTCAAAGCCTCGGATGTTAATCGCTAAGAAAACAGCGTAGGCAAACACCCAGATAAAAAAGCTGGGCAGATTGGGAAATAAAGGCTTGAGGTAATTGCTTAAACTGAACACCAGCGCCGCATTAGCCAGGACATATTCAATCGTGACTGTAACTCCACAAATAAAGCCCCAAAACGGACCGAGGGCATAACGGGTGAACGAGTAGAATCCGCCCGCATGAGGCAGGGCGGTTGAGAGTTCGGCACTACTATAGACCAAACAGAGGTACATAATTGCCATCAAGACAGCGGCAATACTAAACCCCCAGAATCCTCCGGCGGCTAAACCATAGTTCCAACCATAGAAATCACCTGAGATAACAGCGCCAACCCCTAAACCCCATAAGAGTAAACTACCAGCATTTCCTTGAAGTTGTCGCCGTCTGATATAACCATTATTTACTGTTTCGTAAGCAGCAATACCTTGAGAATGTTGCATCGACAAACTTTATCCTCAACTGTTGACCTTGCACCCCAATAACCATTCATTCAGCTCAAACCGTTGGTCGGTTAAGCTCAGCAGATTGGGCGGCGTTTCTTGACATCTTTTTCCCCAGTGGAGAGGAAAAACGGACGCCGCCCGTTCATTGCTGATTGCTGATTGCGAAGAACCAGGTCGCTTGCTGAGAGAGAAGCAAGTCCCATCTAGTTCTTGAACCGCATCATTCCATCTTTCGGCTAAACGTAATACAGATCCGGATTGACAATGAAGCTGATTCAAGCATTGATATAGAAGTGTCCTACCGAAATGTCAATCAAACTGTATTACATAAATTCCGGACTTAGCTTGATAGTTGTATGACAAAAGGATTACAGGCTGTCGAAGCGATTCATGCCATTTTTTTTATCGTGTAACGAATAAACCACCTCAGCTAAGTAGTCGGACTTTCATTAAAGTTAACGGTTGAGATTAGGGAACATTGCCTTTTCACCCAATTTTATTGTCCTAACCTCAATGCGTAATGCTATACTATGTTTGAGCGCAACTCGGTATAAGAATCCCCACTCAGAATCTTCGATTTGAGTGGGGTGCGTTCAATGTAACTCAACAACCACAATGGTGCTATACAATCAACCGATCATGACTGCTCTGCCAACACCCGTTCAATCATCTCCGGAGTTGCTAGAGGCATAGTACATTGCAATCGGATACAATTGTCTGTAGCGGAATCGTCCCTTGGTTCCTTCCCAGGAATGGGTAGCAGTTCCAAGTGTCCCTGCATCACATCCACCAAGGTTTGCACCATCAACCAATTCATTCCGGCTGAGGTTGTTGATGAGGTTGTTTCCGGTTCTTCGGATTCTGATGTCTCATCCTCAGAGAGTAAATCAACGGCTTCATGCCAAATCGAGTTGGGAGATTCCACATCAACCCAGATATTCACCATCTGAGGGTTGTCAGAATTAGCTGTAGAAACCTGAATCGTCCCTTCTTCCATTTGGGCAATAGCGCTGTCCACAATTCCCACTAATACCTGACGAAAACGCCGGGGATCAGCTAAGATTTCGATCTCTGGGTCAGGGGAAATCACTTTCAGCCGCAGATTACGATTCCCGGCTTGCATGTGAGTGAGGACTTCGAGTTCTTCAAAGCATTGGCTCAATTGCAGGGGGCGAGTCTCCAGACGGTTGGTGCCGTGTTCGGTTTTTGCCACAGCAATGACTTCATCTAAGAGTTTGACCATCTTCTGCGCCGAGGTATGGGCTTGAGCCACGAATTCCTTGGCTTCTTCTGGTGAGTCACATAAATCAGATAAAATGAGCTGATGCATCCCCATCAAACTACTCAGGGGCGATCGCAGTTCGTGGGATGTCCGCGCCAAGAACCCACCTTTATACAGGCTCATTTCATGTGCCATTTGGTACGCCAGTCGGGTTTGCTCGAGTTCCTGCTTCAGAGACTCTAGTTGATCTTCTTGCACAGATTCTGTTTCTTGCACAGCTTCGGTCTTAGCTGGCTGAGTTTCTTCCGGTTTTGACAGTTGCGGTTCTGGTATCGTTGAACCTTCTGGCTGTTTGCCAGAACGAGTAGCGCGGCTGACAACGAGTCCCATGACAATACCCACTACCAGATAGATCAGCTCTATGTTGCCCATATTTTTTCAAACGTTTCAACGTAATTCGCGGGACTCCCCATCCACAATCTTGAATTGGGCTGAGGGAGTTGACTAACACATTTTAGTTTTAGTCTTGCCATACCCGCCTTCAGCTCAAGCATAGCCCCTTTTCCCAAGAGTCATCATCTATCGTGAACCCTTAGACAGTGAACAGTCGAATGAGACAGCGCCTTGACGCAAAATTTGCCAACCGTCTCCTGTCCATTTCACGACGGTAGAGGGTACGCCTTGAGTTTTGGGGTGAGGCTCCTCTAATTCCATGGATTCCGTGGGATGAAGGGTCAGCACCTGAGGAAACTCTGCCTCAATTTCTGGCATTGTGTGTAAGGGAGCTTTTCCGGAGACGTTGGCGCTTGTCGTCGCTAAAGGACCCGTCTGGGACAAAATCGCGATCGCGACTCTAGAGTTAGGGACGCGCAAGCCAATCGTCGTCGGATCGCTGGGATTCATCGCCGCCGGAACTTTATCCGCAGCGGGTAACACTAAGGTTAGCGCTCCGGGCCAATATTGCTTTGCCACTTGCTGCCAAATCTCTAATTCCGCGTCTGTTCCCTTGACATAAGACCAAAGTGATGCTGGAAATGCCCCCATTAAAATTAAAGGTTTGTCATTGCTTCGCTGCTTCAGCGTAAATATCAATTTTGCATAATCCGGTCGTACAGCGAGAGCGGGTATCGTGTCGGTGGGAAAACTTACGATCTGACCAGAATTAGCGCCAGCCACTAGGGCAGACATGAAAACATGAGTCATATTGAGGTTAGATAATACTCCAAGAGCGTCAGGGAAATATTTAATATTTTCCTGGAAATTAAGGCAAAAGTCAAAAATCAATACTCTTGTTTACAGTCTGACAAATTCAAGTTGACGGTTGAGATTGGGGAACGGCAATTTAGACAATAAAATAATGGCTTGTCCGACTTGTTGCTTCAGGTAAGGCTTAACGTTTCTTATTCCCTTCTTTAATCTATTCTTCCTGAAAATTCACATACTTTAATGACCTCTCAGCACGACGTTGATTGCAGCGTTTGCGTAAATTATCATAAAATATTAACTGTATTACTTGTTTTACGGTGTCTTACGGCTTGAGTGCCTTTCAGACTGCAACCTGAAAGATAGAAACCACTCATCACTGACTGAGAGCGAGTTGCCATCATGTAACAGCAAGCCAGACCCCTTACTCCTTGCTGAGTAGCTTGTCAAGCTTTATAGGGGAGAATCTATCTGAATGATTTAATATGACAATGCAGCAGCCAGACCAAGGCGATAAGGGCGATCGATCCCCAGATGTGCTGTCACCCGAACAAGCGTGGAAACTCTTGACAGCCCTAGCGGGTAAAGAACGCATGTTGCAGGATCAAGGCGCACGGAAGGTTGTCCCCCGATTATGTGAATGGCTAGGATATCTGTCGTTAGGCGTAGAGTTAGTTGGGCGATACTTAGCCAAACATCCCGATTTGTCGTTAACCGATATGCTCAAACGGCTGGAAGCGCACCAACATCCTGACCAAACAACCCAGCCGTCAATCCAGCCGACACTCCAATGGGGAATCAACACCCTCTTGGAATGCGTTTGGAGAGAACTCAATCCCAAAACCCGGCAAGTTGCTCAACTTTTGAGCTTATTTGCGCCAACCCTCTGGCGTTGGCAATGGTTAGACTGTGCCAATGATTTCCTGCACTGGAAACAGGCAGATCTCGACCAAGCCCAAACTCAACTTTATCAGTGGCATTTGATTGAGTCAGTGGGAAATCGCCGGGGTTGCTACATCGTTCAGCCCTTAATTCGGGAGTTTTTTCGCAAAAAACTGGAGACGTTGGAAGCATCCGCCATCTTTGTGTCTCACCCTCCTTTTCCGTTCCCACCCAAGGCATCATCCCAGCCGATTTCCCAGACACCTCAACCGGATACTCAGTCTTTGCCAAACCCAATTTCTCATGACTCTGCCGCCCAGCAAACACCACCGCCGAGAGAATGGCATTCATTCCTCTCTGCTTATCCTGACGTCCCGGATTCTGGTGAAGATTACCTGATTGAGCAGCAACTCTATTTTCCGATTACCAATTCTACCTGTTTCTGTCCACCAGACAACTCTCAAACGTCCCATTCAGGCGTTTCCCAAACCAGCAAGAACAAAGCACCACCCGTAAGAAACCTCGATGCTGATGACTTCAGGCAGGCGTTTACCGCTATTCTTGTCGAACTGGTTCAGCACATTCCTGATTCCCCGACCCCAGAACAGATAAGGTTGTTGGACGAGATCTTGCCTCACATTCAAGAAATAACCCACACCCTAGAATCAGCCGTAAGGGAGGAGGATTCCCTCTGCTTATTTGACAGTTTGGGCAAATTCTATAAAGGTCAAGGATTAACGGATTTACTGTGGCTATTTGATCGCCTAGGCAGATTTTATCAGCATCAGGGATTAGTGGATCAAGCAGAATCTTGGTTTAGACGGTGCGTTTCTATTGCCCAAGCCGCTTTTGGCGAGGAACATCTTGATGTTGCCACTAGCTTGAATAATTTGGCAGGACTTTATTATACTCAAGGTCGCTACAGTGAAGCTGAACCCCTTTATCTGCAAGCCTTAGAGGTGAGAAAACATCTGTTAGGGACTGATCATCTCGATGTGACCACCAGCTTAAACAATTTGGCAGGACTTTACTATGCTCAAGGTCGCTACAGTGAAGCTGAACCTCTTTATTTGCAAGTTCTAGAGGTGAGAAAACGCCTTTTAGGGAATTGCCATCTTGATGTTGCTAGTAGCCTCAATAATTTGGGATTATTGTACTACGCTCAAGGT
>CAZNNK010000440.1:0-6080 GCA_964574085.1 uncultured Coleofasciculus sp. | reverse complement strand
CTTCCCCAGCTTCCCCAGCTCCCCCAGCTCCCCCAGCTCCCCCAGCTTCCCCCGCTTTCCCACACCCCATCACCCCGTCAGCGCCGAGAAGGTCCCGGATTGAGAAGTTGAACTTCGCTAATCCGAATCACGTAGGGATGATACTTATCTTCTTGAAAAGAGCCAACCCACACTTTATATTCCCCGGCTAACCACTGACCTGAAATTCCGGGGTTTTTGCCTTCAGCGTCATCATTACACCAACTCCCACCTGGACCTTTCACCAATAGAGTCGTATCCTCTGGGCTTTCCACTTGCAAACTGAGATAGTTGAAAAACGAAGTTAGTTCTAAAATGTGATCAGGCTGTTCATCAATATACCCGATACAAGAACCCGTTGGTGTTTCAATACGCCCCGAAACATCTTCGGTTGAGACAGAACCCCCACTAATCCCCCGAATAATCAACGGATCAGGTGAAAATCGTCGCCCCAGTTTGACGTTCTCAAAGATTGGTTGCGGTGCGGCGGATTGAGCATCAACGGCTGGAGTCATCAATAGTCCACTGGCAAAGGCGGCTGTGGCAAATGCTGTTCCCCAGCGCCAGAGGCTCAAGACACTCACCAGAGAGTCGGAGAGTAAGGAGAGAGGTGACATGGTGGTAGGGTGAGAAGGGTGTCTTTTATCCATAGCTAACCGATTCCGTCTTGTGGGAATCTCTGAGAGTGGTGTTTTTGGCTTGGGTACGAGGTTGTACAATTGGCAAAATGGAGGCGTGTTCTTATTGGATATTAACAGCTCGATGTAGTAGTTATGGACGCGAATGTTGCGAATTGTGTTCCGCTTCCAACTTGAGCCGTTCCTTGTATCGGCAAGTCTTGAAACATCTGGTTGGACAGATATAGTGTTTTTATTTGGGTCGTGAACACAGGAACCTGGTAAAAAGGCAATGGGCAATGGGCAATGGGCAATAGGCAATAGGGGAAAGAGATACAGGGTTTTTAAGTAATCTAAGAAAATACATTCTAGGTTTACAACTCATTTACAAATGCTATAGATGGGCAAGATTGGCAAGATGAGGGAGATGAGAGAACAAATGTCCATTGCCCATTACCCATTCCTTATTTCTTAACCAATGAACAATCAACGTGTTTGACCTTGATTTAATGCCCTCTTGTTTTGAGGAAAAACGTTATCGATGGGATGCAATAGAAGCCTTGTCGTATTTAGAAAATGGCGATTATGGTTTAGCCCTCAAAATCTACGGACGCGAAAATTGGATGCTAGGTCTTTGTAGTGGAATCGATTGTTAATGATTATCGGATCAATCACTGCTGAAGTTGTGAGAGTTCCTGTTGGATTTGCGCGATCGCACGTTCTAATTGTTCAACTCGCTCTGGGTTGACAGAAGCAGCGGTGCGATCAGGCTGGGGAAGTTGATCGATACTCTGTTTGAGGGCAACAATAATCCCGGCTAATGTCTCAATTTGTTCTAATTCGGGACGCTGGGTAAATTTCTGATTTAATTCATCGAGTTTTGATTGTAGGGGAGCCAGAGATCCTCGTAACGCCTTTTGCTTCTCATTAATTGCCTCAACGGTAGAGACAACAGCAGACAGTTCTTCTCTAGACATCTGACTAGAGTCAGATTGCTTCAGTTGAGCGACTTCGGTACGTAAGGTTTGGAGATCTCGGCTTAAATTATCGATGTGAGTGCGATCGCTAATCTTGCGCCGCAGCAGTCGGACAACACGACGGCGGTTAATTAGATTGAGTAACAGGGAAATTGCTAAAGGCGCTAATCCATAAATCATCTGTCCAGATATCACTGCTACTATGACCCCGATAAACGAGGCGGCAATAGCAACAGATTCAGCGATAAAAAGCCAGTTGGTTTTGTCATTTGTCATTGGTCATTTGTCATTGGTCAGGGAATAGGGAATAGGGAACGGGAATGAATACAGCCATTCGGTAATAGTCAGGGCGGGTTTAGTTACATTTATGGTTAGGTGAAAAACGATAGTCGTAAAACCCGCCCCTACACACGAGAGGTGCCATGCCCTCTTTCCGGAGTGAAGGGTCAACACTCGGTCAGGGCGGGTTTTGCAGAAACGTTACCATCAATAGCCACGCATCAACTCCCTAAACCCGCCCCTACAGACATGCCATGGCTTATAATTTCTGCCAAAGCTTAACTGTACCATCCCGATTGCCTCCAGCTAACCACTGACCATCTGGACTGAGAGCAACGGATACCACAGAACCAGCATCGTTATTGTCTAAGACAAGCAACGGCTCATCGATTCCTAGCCACCAGATCTTAATCGTACCGTCTGCATGAGCGGCGATCGCACTTTGCCCGTTATCGCTAAAAATAATCGACATGGCGGGGGCGGAGGGACATTGCCAACTCTCTACCCGTTCAGCATGATCAAGTTGCCATACTTTTAGCGTACCATCGGTACAGGCGGCAGCTAACCGATGCCCATCGGGACTTAAGGCAAGGGAGTTGATTGAACTCAGATTGTCGGTGAGACTGAAGGCTAGATCAAACGGCTGAACATGCCACAGATCAACAATGCCATCTCCGCCGCCACTGGCAAGGGTTTTGCCATCTGGACTTAAGGCAAGAGCAGATAATCGTCCGGCGTCTTGAACTAAATCCTGCACAAATTTTCCCTGATCCAAGTGCCATAGCTTAATGGTTTGATCAAAGCTACCACTGATCAAGGTTTGATTATCTGGCATAATCACCAGCGATCGCACGGAACCGTTATGACCTGTCAACGTATGGCATAATTCTCCAGTCTCTAGTTTCCAGACCTTAATTGTCTGATCAAATCCCCCACTCGCTAACCATTTACCATCAGGACTTAAGCTAAGACAGAGGACTCCCTGTTGATGATCACTAAATGTGTGAATCAGATCACCCGTCTCTAAGTGCCACAGCTTCACGGTTTTGTCTAAACTACCACTGGCAAGAATTTGTCCATCTGAACTTATTGCCAATGCGCTCACCCAATCCTGATGTCCTTTCAGAGTGAATCGGAAGTCCCAATTGGGTAGGATTGGTTCAGGGACAAAAGCACTCGGATACGCTCTCCTATCTTCTTCCCAGACGCGCCATGGCGCGTCTCTACATGCTTCCCCAGCTTCCCTAACAGGGGAAACGGATTCGGAAGCGACAGGAAATAAGGAGGGTTCACCTCCCGCCTCTGTATGCCAATGGGTTGGTTGTTCGGGATCAGCCGCCATCGGAATTTGGTCGTGTAGCTGATCAATATCGGCAGTGATTTGTGCGATCGCGGCTTCTAATTGCTCGATGTGGTTGGGCAATGAGGCACTATTGAGATAATCTACAACATTCCGCAGCGATTGTTCCACGCTAACAATTCGAGCTTGCAGTTGGGCAATTTTGATCGCCCCTAATTCCGAAGCGGGGTTCTCAATTTGAGCCAGATAGTCTGGGAGTTTTGCTTGTAGAGAGGCGAGTGCTTGCTTAAGTTGCTGTTGGTATAACGATTGACTCTCTTGGGACAGTTGTCGATGCAATTGCGCCATGGCTCCCGTTAACCGATTTCGGCTGTGTTGCTCAAACCGGAGGCGATTGATCAGATTCAGCAACAGTGTAATCGACAATGGAACTGCCCCATAGATAATTTCACCAGACGCCGCCGCGACAGCCCAGCCAATGATGGAGACAGCAACAAAGATACACTC
This sequence comes from uncultured Coleofasciculus sp., assembly GCA_964574085.1. Taxonomy (GTDB): domain Bacteria; phylum Cyanobacteriota; class Cyanobacteriia; order Cyanobacteriales; family Coleofasciculaceae; genus Coleofasciculus. Next base: position 2,382 of record CAZNNK010000440.1, on the reverse strand, counting down.
GGCAATTTTCAGACGGTGAGTTAACATTCCCTGTCATGAAACATAAGATGTAGCTTGCTTCTTTTCGGGAGCGAGTATGACCAATGACAAATGACCAATAACCAATAATTAAAGACCGAGAACCATCCTGGCGATATTAAAATAAATCAACACACCCAAGACATCAACCGCCGTGGTAATAAACGGGGCTGACATCAAAGCCGGATCTAATCCCAGGGAACGGAACAGAAACGGTAACGCTGAACCCGCTATCGATGCCAGAATCGCGATCGCAATTAAACTGGTACCCACAGCAACGGCAACAAAGATATCATCTCGGAGCAGATACGCCCAAAGCGTCGCCACTGATCCTAGAATGGCTCCCAGTAGCGCTCCTGCCATGGCTTCGCGCCCAATCACCTGTAATGAACCCATATCGCGAATTTCGTCAGTGTTTAAACCGCGAATCACCACCGTTGACGATTGAGCGCCCACATTTCCCCCTGTACCCGTTAACAGCGGAATAAATGCCGCCAGCGCCACAACTCTTTGTAAGATGTCTGCTTGAGAGTTAATGATCGTAGCCGTCACACTGTTTGTCAGTAACAACACAAATAACCAAACCACTCGTTTACGAGCAACTGTAACTAAGTTGGTTTGAAAGTAATTATCGCGCCCGGATTGTACCCCACCCCCCAAGGCATAAATATCTTCAGTGGTTTCTCGTTCTAAAATATCGATCACATCATCAACGGTGACAATCCCCACTAAACGATGTTCTCGATCAACCACAGGTACAGCCAGAAAGTCGTAACGTTGGATTAACCGCGCCACGTCTTCTTGATCGGTATCGGTGTGAACACAAACGGCATCACGACTCATGATATCCCCCAACGTTTGCTCTGGCGGAGACACAACCAAATCCCGCAATGAAACGATTCCACTCAAATGTCGCTCTGCATCGGTGACATAAACGTAATAAATTGTCTCCGTGGTACTGGCTAAACTCCGAATCCGTTCCAGGGTTTCGCCCAGAGTTAAACTTTCTTTGAGGGAAATATACTCCGGGGTCATGATTCGCCCTGCGGTATCGGCTTCATAACCGAGAAGTTGGGCGGTGGCTTGGCGTTCCTGGGGACTCAGTTGAGCCAGTAAACGGCGAACCACTTTGGCGGGCAATTCATCAAATAAGCGGACTCGATCATCGGGAGACATTTTGTCCACAATGTCAAGTACCTCTTGGCGTTTAAATTCCTCAATCAGCGATTGTTGGACGCTAGAGTCAAGGTACTCATAAACTTCGATCGCCTCAGCTTTCGAGAGTAAGCGGAACGCGATAACCTGTAGGGCGTCGGGCAATCCTTCGATCGCGTCGGCGATGTCCACAGGTTGTACAGGAACTAATACCTGTTTAGCGCCCTGAAAATTGTCTTGTTCCAACAGCATTTGCAGTTGAGTCCGAACTAACTCTCGCAATTCGCTGCGCGATCCCGTCTGGAGGGGAATGTTGTTTTCGCTTAATTCAGACATAATCAGCCTGGATAGTTCTATACTGTGCTAGAGCCGGATTGCAAGAGTTGAATGGTGAGAGTTCTCCTTTAACCGAGGGTCATGGACGAATCACCTCAGCTAGGGTTCACTACCGATGTCCGACGGAGATGTCGATCACGGATTCTTAAGTCTTCAGTTTAACTTCAAGTGGTCTCTAGCGGTTTACTCAAGGAAGAGGGATCAGTGGTAAACTGCCCTCTAAAACTAAGCGCGATCGCGATGAAATGAGATTATGAATAGTAAAACAAACTCTCTGTTTCGGATGAAATAATGAAGTGATTTGATAACTATTTATTCAGCATACCACTTTGGCTAGAACTAATATACCGTGAGACAGAGGTGAGAACCTCTAACTCCTGATACCTGTCCAAAACCTCCCTTCATGAACTAGGATCAAATTTTTTCTGTCACATCCTTCCCCTAAGGAGAACTATGTCCGTCGATCAGCCATCCAACTCTCACCTAGAGGTTAACTCGTCTCACCCAACCCATATTACCGCATTAGGACAAGAACTCATTGAACTGCGACGCCAAGTCTCCCGACAGACATTACTCAACCAAATTGTGCAAGCGATGCGCGGTACATTAGTGTTGGAAGATATTCTCCAAACCACGGTCGATCAACTCCATGAAACACTCAATGTCAGTCGCTGTTTGATTTTTCGACCGGATGATGAGTCGCAAATGAGAGCGCATCACGTTTCTGAAGCGACCGCACAACGGGAGAGTATTTTGGGTGTCTACTGTGATTTTTATCAGTATCACCACCAGGAATTGAGCCAGGGTCAGCCTGTGGTTGTTCCGCAAATTACTCCCAATTTTCCCGATGTGTTAATCAAGGCGGCGCAGGAT
>CAZNNK010000439.1:0-6086 GCA_964574085.1 uncultured Coleofasciculus sp. | reverse complement strand
GGTATTAGTAGCGAGCAAGATGCTCGCACTACAAGGATTTCGCCATTATTGACATGAAGGTTTAAATGCCGAACAGCTTACGGTAACTTTTAATCATAACAATTATCGCTCGTCTAAAATTTAGTAGAGAGCGCAAAGCTGTCATCTTTGTCAAAAATATATCTTGCATCAGCCTTATCAATGGTGCGTTACGCTCCGCTAACGCACCCTACGACACATCTGATTTCACGGATGATGCTACATCCAGAAACTGTAGGGGCGCACCGACGTGCGCCCACCGACGTGCGCCCACCGACGTGCGCCCAACCCAATCGTAAACTCGATTAAACCCGCACCGTATGAGTTTCTTCAATCAACCGCGCCGCAATTTTTCCTGAACTCATCACCCCCGGTAATCCCGCCCCTGGATGGGTTCCCGCGCCGACAAAATAGAGATTTGGAATATCTTCACTCTGATTATGAGGACGAAACCAAGCCGACTGCGTGAGAATTGGTTCCACAGAAAACGCACTGCCTAAATAACTATTTAACGTATCCCGAAAATGTAACGGATCAATATAATGTTCGGTGACTATATGCTTAGACAAATCCGGTAAATAATGCCGTTCCAAATACTCAATAATCCGATTCCGATACGGTTTTGCCATCACCCGCCAATCGGTTTGACTCCTCAAATTCGGAACTGGCGATAACACGTACCAACTATCACAACCAGGTGGGGCTAATGATGAATCAGTCGCCGTCGGATGATGTAAGTACAACGCAAAATCCTCCGCAAGCTGCTGACGCCCAAATATATCCCGCATCAATTCCCGATACCGACTCCCCATCAATATTTCATGATGTGCCATCTCTGGATACTGACGATTTGTACCAAAATACAGCACAAATAAGGACATAGAATAGCGCATTTTTTTAACGCGACGGTCATTATATTTGCGGCGAAATTTCTGGGGAATTAAATTCAAGTATGTAAACACCACATCCGCATTACTCACCACCGCATCTGCCTTCAGCACCTCTCCCCTCTCTAACCTTACGCCTGTCGCTCGTTTGGTGGTTTCATCCACCACAATTTCCGTTACCGATTGATTCAGCCACAGTTGTCCCCCAAGTTCCTGAAACAATTGCACCAACGCCTGAACTAATGCGCCCGTTCCTCCCATGGGAAACCAAATCCCAAACGCCTGTTCCAACTTATGAATCATGGCGTAGATAGCCGTACTCTGAAACGGATTTCCACCAATTAATAAAGGATGAAAGCTAAAAACTTACCGCAATCGTTCATCTTGAATGTACTGATTCACCAACCCAGCGACGGATTTATAAGTCTGTAAGCGAATCAAATCCGGAGCCACGTTTAGCATATCCGTGAAGCGACTAAACGATTGCTCCATTAACGGCAATCCTTTCTCGAAAATAGCGTTTGCGGCTTTAGCAAAACGTTGATATCCGGCGACATCGGCTGGATTAAACGCCCGAATTTGTTCAATTAAATAGTCGGTAGAATTATTGTAGTGAAAGACTGACCCATCGGGAAAGCGAACATTATAAAAGGGTTCAAGGGGGACAAGTTTGACATAATCGCTCGTCTTTTTCCCCGCTAAGGCAAATAACTCATCAATCAGATGTGGCACCGTGATAATCGTGGGACCCCCATCAAAGGTAAACCCCTGCTGTTGATAAACATAAGCACGCCCCCCGGCGCGATCGCGCTTTTCCACAATCGTCACCCGATGACCCCCAGCCTGTAACCGAATCGCCGCTGAGAGTCCACCAAATCCGCTACCAATGATCACAATATCCATAGTTAGTAGAGACGCGCCATGGCACGTCTGAATGTAGGGGCGGGTTTGACTATTATCCTTTGTTTGAGACCTCATGTAACTAAACCCGCCCCGGTTGAACGGCTAAGGGAACGTTCTTGTTGCTATTGATGGTAACGTTTGACCAAGGACAACGGACATAAGACCAATGACAACGGATAAATCGCTCTATCATAGGTAAAGATGTAAAGAAATGTAAAATTATATGCCAGATAAAGTTATAGTGGTCGTCGGTGCCACAGGGGGTATTGGATCGGCTATAACCCACCAATTGGCAAAAGAGGGAGCCAATTTAGTCCTCGCCGCCAGACAGAGCGATCGCCTAGCCACTTTGACGTCCCAACTCCCCATGGCTAACCTAGAGCAAGTCTTAAATGTACCTACGGATATCACCGATCCAGCCCAGGTGGAAACGCTGATGCACAAAGCCGTTGATAAGTTTGGTCAAATTGACGTACTCATCAATGCAGCCGGAGCAGGAGTTCTTAAACAGTACAACAAAATTACATCGGCTGACTTAGACGCGATGCTGGACTTAAATCTCAAAGGTAGCTTCTATACCTGTCAAGCCGCCGCCGACGTGATGAAGGGGCAAAAATCCGGTCACATTTGTAACATTGTCGGCATTTTGGGCAAACATTCCATGGCGATGGCATCAGCCTACTGCGCCTCGAAGTTTGGCGTTGTCGGATTTAGCAAATGTATGGCAGATGAATTAAAGCGCTTTGGGATTAAGTTTACTCTCTTTTACTTTGGCGGTGTAGATTCACCCTTCTGGGATAATGTCAGCTTAAAAGTCGATCGCCAAAAGATGCTCACTCCAGAGACAGCCGCTAATGCCATCTTGTTTGCCCTGAATACTGATCCGCAAGCCGTACCGATGGAAATCAACATCCAGCCGGAAAGCCATCTATTCTTTTAGCCAGGGCGTGCTGTTGATGAGAAAATTATTAGGGTGAGGGGAGGGAATAGGGAACAGGGAACAGGGAACAGGGAACAGGGAACAGGGAACGGTTTTCATACTTCAACACTGTGCCACGACACCTCTAGAACACGCTCTCCCTTAAGAATGAGCTGAAAATCCGCAAAAGACGGCAAAATTGACAACCAAGTAAGCTGCCGGATCGGATATAGCCATGAGAATCGATCACATTCACTTTTATGTTAAAGATGCCACAGCCTGCCGCGATTGGTTTGTCAAACAGATGGGCTTTCAATCGGTGGCATCGGGGGCAAGTTGTCACACCCGCACGACGATAGTCAAGAGTGGTGCGATTTATTTTGTCCTGTCGTCTGCGATCGCGTCTAACAGTCCCGTTGCCCAGTTTCTGCGCCAGCATCCTCCGGGTGTTGCTGATATTGCGTTTAAGGTGGCTGACCTGGAATGGGTGATGGAACGGCTTCTCAAACGCGGCGCTAAGGTCATACAACCCATTCAAACCCACAATTATGAGAATGGATGCATAAAGTGGGCTAAAGTCGCTGCATGGGGCGATATGACTCACACTTTGGTCGAACGTTGTGGTATTCTTCCGATCCCCGACTTTCCGGTACAGGTAGACTGGCTAAAGTCACAAGTCACAAGTCACAAGTCAAACGTCAACACGTCCCCAACTGAGGCGTTGACTCATATCGATCACGTTGTCCTGAATGTGGCGGCTGGAGATTTGCCCAAAGCGGTTCAGTGGTATCAGCAGGTGTTGGACTTCCAACCGCAGCAGGTGTTTACCATCCACACTGAGAACTCTGGCTTATGTTCTCAGGTGATGGTGCATCCGGTAACGGGGACACAATTGCCGATTAATGAACCGACATCAGCGAATTCTCAAATTCAGGAATTTCTGGATGTGAACCGAGGACCCGGAATCCAGCATATTGCTCTAGCCACGAGAAATATTGTGAATGCGATCGCGCAACGGCGTCGTCAGGGTATGTCCTTCATCAACATTCCCCCCAGTTATTACAGTCAACTGGGCGATCGCTATCCGGGTTATAATTTCTCGGCAGCCGAATGGGAAGCAATCACACAGCAGCAAATTTTAGTCGATTGGCAAGCTCAATCCCCGCAAGCGTTACTTCTGCAAACCTTTACCCAACCTATTTTTGCCGAACCCACCTTCTTTTTCGAGTTCATCGAACGGCGATGGGGAGCACAAGGGTTTGGTGAGGGTAATTTCCGGGCTTTGTTTGAGGCGATCGAGCGGGAGCAGGTGAAACGGGGTTGTTTGCCGATGGAAAAGATTTGATCAGTATCAGTATTAGGGAACGGGGAACAGAAAACAGATAGGGGAAATTGAGGACAAGGGAGTTACTGAATCTCTACCTTGTCTTCTCCTCTTCCCCTCTTTCATCGCAGGAAGCTGCTAATCAGCCAGAACAAGACAAAGGTGACCAAGGAGGCAAATTTCTCAATGGTCAAACCCATGTCAATCAGCAGTGACTCCAATGCTCCTCCGAGAACGGTTCCTAATGCTACACCCAGCAGCAAACCGACAAGGGTCAGCAATACAGCCCGACCAAATTGTTGTTCTTTGCGATTGAGAAAATAAATCGTACCGCCAAATCCCAAGGCGACAGCCAAGGTCAGAATTGACGCTTCCGGATAAAACAGAGTCAGACCCATCAATGCCAAGAACACAACCGTGGGTGCAACTAGATCACTCCTCGTCGGCGTATCTAACAGCCCTTGTAGCCAAGCCGGAGAGGAATTGGCTGAGGGTGAACTCAACCCCTTTGGGCTTTGTGGCACTTTTTCTCGTTCCGGAAAACGAATGCGTTCTGGAACCTTGATTTTTCCTTCTTGGCGCATTCTCAGGCGATCCATAATAATCGCATCATAAGCCGCCTCTACCGACTCGATCAGCTTAGGTTCGCCGCGATGCTGCTGCATCAAGCGTCCTTTAGCATCCTGAATTTCATCAAAGGAAGCGTCTTCTGTAACCCCAAGTTTTTCGTAGGGATTTTGATCGCTCATTCAAAACCTCCTAGACATCCCTTTTTTTCACTGGTATATGTAAGACTCTACACTGGTTATTATGATAGACATCGATGTTCTCAACCCTGCTGCACCCAACAGGTAACAGCCTAGTGACGTACCGAGTGCCATGCTAACTCCCTTGCAAGCTAGTGTAGCTTGTTCCTTGCACACAAGTCCTCTTGAGGCGAAAAATTCGTTGAGTTTCCCCAAGTGATGCCAGATCTGCCAAAAGCGGTTATGCTATTGGGCGGCAGCCCTATTTTCCCACTGGGGTAATGATGCCAGACGCTATTGGCATCCCTGAGTTCTCTGGCGATAATTGACGTAAAGGCTTACTACGCTATTGATGTCACAAAAATCTATACCCTGATTCCTGATCCAGCTACGCTAGAAGAGTATTGACTAAAATGCTCAATACATCCTAGTGGTGAATAGGTGTGCATCTTATATCAATCCCTGAAATTAGTTCTCCGTGGAAATTTATGACCATGGTCTCCGCCAAAATTCTTGTCGTGGACGACGATCCGGCAATCCGTAATTTAATCATTCGCTTTTTGAGCACAAAGAACTATCAAATGGAGTCGGCGCAGGATGGTAAGACGGCTCTAGCCGCATTTAAACAGTTCAACCCAGACTTAGTGATTCTGGATGTGAATTTGCCGGACGCCATTGGCTACAACCTTTGCCGGGAAATGCAAAGCATCAATGATGTTTTTGTCCTCTTCCTTACGTCTCGCGATCAACCCGATGACAAAAACCAAGGGTTCAAACAGGGTGGTGACGATTATCTCACCAAGCCCTTCGATTTAATGGAACTCGAAAACCGAGTTGCGGCGATTTTAAGACGTAAGCGAGAAATTACGCCGACTGATCAGCAACGTCTCGTTTACAATAACTTGACGATTGATCCCACCCGTCGGGAGGTGACCCTTCACGACCAACTTGTCCCCTTGACCGCGTTAGAGTTCGACTTGTTACACTTCTTAGCATCTCATCCGGGTCAAGTCCTGCGCCGTTCTGAATTAATTCAGGAAGTGTGGGAATACGACTATGTCGGAGATCAACGAGTTGTTGACGTTCATATTGGACAAATTCGCAAAAAGATCGAAATCGATGCGAGTGAACCGAAATTAATCCAAACGATTCGGGGAGTTGGCTACAAGTTTGAAGCACCCAACACCGACCAAAATGGCAAACTGCCCTCTTGAACGACTGACACCATGGCGTAGGCTTGGTGTCAGCTTTTGAGGTCATCAAGCATTACTTCATTCTAGAGAGCAGTT
>CAZNNK010000438.1:0-6088 GCA_964574085.1 uncultured Coleofasciculus sp. | reverse complement strand
ATTCCCACCTATTCCACAGCTTTGAGACGTTCAATGTGGGAGATGGACAACGAGTTTATTTCGCCAACCCCGACGGGATTGAAACCATTTTCACTCGCGTCACGGGTGAAAACCTGACAACTATTCTGGGAACCCTAGGCGTCGATGGATCAGCGAACCTGATTTTGCTGAATCCCAATGGTATTTTTTTTGGCGAGAATGCTCGATTAGATGTGTCCGGTGCATTTCGCGCCATGACAGCAGACAGTATTATTTTTGAGAATGGATTGGAGTTCAGCGCCACAAATCCTCAACCCCCGTCCCCTTTACTCACCATTAACGTTCCCATCGGCTTGCAATTTGGACCCAATCCTGGCACGATTGTCAATCAATCCGTCGCCACGATTGGGGATCAAGTCGTGGGACTAGCGGTGCAACCCGGTCAAACCTTATCCCTAATTGGTGGAGATGTGGAGTTAAACGGGGGTCATCTGACCGCACCATCGGGAAAAATTGAACTGGGTTCTGTTTTTAATGGGGAGTGGAACCTCAATTCTCCCCAATCCTCGTTCCCCAATGCTACAAGTTCCACATTAGGAACGATTCAACTGATAGAACAAGCCACCGTCAATACAAGTGGTGCAGGCGGGGGCGAAATTCTGGTACAAGGACGACAAGTTTCTGTCCTGGATGGGTCACAAATTCAGTCAATTACTCTCGGATCTCAACCTGGAGCGAATTTAACCATAAACGCGGCTGAGTTAGTCGAAGTGGTTGGCGCTTCCCCCACGGGTTTTCCCATCAGTAGCATCAAGACCAATACAATTGGTACTGGATCAGGAGGAGATTTAACCATAAACACCGCCCAATTACGGGTGCAGGGTCAAGGATTAGTCTCCGCATCAACCTTTGGAGGTGGGACAGGGGGAGATCTGACGATTCGGGCTTCAGAATCTGTAGAACTGAGTGGTTCTGGATTTGAGGATTTGCAGCAAAACATTATCTTAAGGGCGTTAGCTACACCAGAGCAATTAGCTGCCTTAGGTGTACCCCCCTTCCAAGTTTCCGATATCGAATTTTTCGGCGGCGGACTTTTGGCGGCTACTCAAGGAAGTAGTTCTCCAGCCGGTCGTTTAACTATTGACACCAGTCGGTTCGTGATGGGGAATGGCGCGATCGCCTCTACACCAACAGGGGGTGCGGGGAGAGGGGGAGATGTTTCGATTAACGCTTCTGAATCCGTGGAAATATCCGGTTCGGCGTTTGTCACTGGGGCGTTTCAAGGAACCACAGGCGATGCTGGAAATCTCCGGTTGAATACGCAACACCTAACCCTACAAAATGGCGGACTCCTGCAAACGATTACCTTTGGTCAAGGCGATGGTGGAAATTTGCAAGTAAACGCCTCTGAGTCTGTGCAAATGGACAGTACGCCCATTGGCGCTCTTGCTCCTACAGGGATTTTTGCTAACAGTGTCTTTGGTACAGGGACAGGCGGTGACATCACCGTAAATACACGCCGGATAATTATGCGCGAAGGGGCGCAAGTGGGAAACCAGACAGGTGCATCAACGGGATTAGGGTTAATTCCGGTCGGGGGTCCAGCCGGAGATGTTGTCATAAATGCAACTGATTTTATTGAAGTTGACGGTGTATCCCCCGATTCTCAATTTATTAGTGGTCCAGGAACCACCAGTTTTAGTGGGGCACCCGCTGGAGACACAACCATCTCCACCCGAAATATGATCATTCGCAATGGGGGCAATATCTCAACCACCACTCTGAGTGCAGGAGATGGAGGCAGATTAACAGTTAATGTCTCCGATACGCTGGAACTCGTTGGTACGGGAAACTTTACGGGTGGAGGAGTCCCTGTAGAAATTCCCAGTAGTTTAGTGTCTTCCTCCGGACGGGCTGACTTTCCTGCATTGCAAGCCACTGGGGATGCGGGTGTTTTAGAGGTAAATGCAGGTCAACTCATTATCCGAGATGGGGCAGAAGTTGCTGTGAATAGTCTCGGTTCTGGGGATGCGGGAACATTAGAAATTGTCGCCGATTTGATTGAGTTGAATAATCAGGGAACGATTAATGCGGCGACGGATTCGGGTCAAGGCGGTAACTTATCCATAACAGCCCAAAACTTGCTGATGACTCAAAAGAGTCAGATTACCACCAATGCAGGAAATACAGATGGGGGTAATATTACCATCATCACCGATACCTTAGTCGCTCAAGAAAATAGCGATATTACCGCGAATGCTCAACAAGGTCGAGGCGGGCGGGTTAGTATTACAGCTCAAGGTATTTTTGGCACGGAGTTTCGGGAGCAACTAACACCAGAAAGTGATATTACAGCCACCTCTGAATTGGGACCTGAGTTCAGTGGTACTGTGAATATCATTATCCAAGGGATTGACCCCTCTCAAGGATTAGTTGATTTCCCCGAAAATTTCACAGATACTAGTACCCTCATTGCCATTGGTTGTGCTGCTGATCAAGGGAATTACTTCGCCCTGACTGGACGCGGCGGCTTACCTGCCAATCCCACGCAACCCCTGACCAGTGAGACGGTGTGGTCAGATGTACGCAATTTATCGATGGCGTCTTCCCCTTCGTCTGTGGCTAAAACAGAAAACAATCTCCAATTTTACCGACCCAATCCTCAACCCCAAATTATTGAAGCGCAAGGTTGGATTGTCAATGAAAAAGGTCAAGTTGAATTGGTAGCTAATTTACCGGAAACTTCCCCTCAAACTCCTCGCTATACACCACAAACTTGTTCACCTTAAGGAGGTAGTGCAGCGCGGCAAAAATACTTGAGCAGCTTCGTAGATACGATAAAACAGGGGGAGCTGGGGGAGATGTTAGCTGTTGGCGTTATTTGAAGCTTCTTGCAGTAGTAAACATCTAAAGTTAAAGGAAGAGATAGTCATTTGTCATGCGTCATTCGTCCTTAATTCTTGGCCGGACTCAAATCAAACAAAAACCTCTGCGTCCCTCTGCGAGAACCTCTGCGTCCCTCTGCGTTAAAAAAACATAATTTCGATGGAAACTTATATGATATAAACTCAAAATCATACCCTTGAGCGAAGTGCCAATACTGCCAATTAAATCAGGGCGAGTTTTGTACAAACGTTATGCTCAATAGCGAAACGTAATTTCCTAAACCCGCCCCTACTCAAAACCAGATTCCTTTGAGCAAAGGGTCAACACTCAACACTCCCTCTGGATACCGTTAACTATCAAAATCAGATCAAACTATGAAGTGGGCTAGTCAAATTTTTCGGCTAAAGATTCGGTCTAGTTTGAGGCGGTATGCTTCCTCTGCGATACTGTTTGGGCTAACCCTGTTTCTCGTCACCACGGTATTACCCGCCATCTCATATCCGGTTGAACTCTTACACGCTAGTGGAAACACCGTAGGGGAGGATGTCAGGTTAGCACACCATATCCCAGCTAACCCGATACGTTGGGTTACTCGAAAAGAAGGTTCCTCGCCTACGTCCCTCAACCCAACCAACAACGTTGACCGCTCAAAACGCCAACCCGCAAACGCCAAAATTGCCAATTCCCCAACCCCCCTAGAACAAGGAATTGCCGCCTTTGAAGCGGGACGCTTTGCTGATGCCGCACAACTGTGGCAACAAGCCGCCCAAGAGTATGAAGCAAAGAGCGATCGCCTAAACCAAGCTCTCAGTTTAAGTTATCTCTCGTTAGCCTATCAAAACTTGGGACAAGTTCAAGACGCAGAACAGGCGATTAACCAAAGTCTTGATCTATTGCAGGATCAAAACAATTGGGAATCAGGAGGTTTGGCGATTCTGGGTCAAGCCCTAAATACTCAGGGACGCCTGCAACTCACCAAAGGACAAGCAGAAGCCGCCTTGGAAACGTGGAAACAAGCCACCGAGGCTTACACCCGCGCCGAGGATGAAACCGGAAAACTGGGAAGCCAAATTAACCAAGCCCAAGCCTTGCAAACCTTGGGACTCTATCGACGGGCGCAAACACGCTTAGAACAAGCAAATCAACAACTCCAAGCCCAACCTGACTCCCTGCTAAAAGTTCAAGGATTGCAGAGTTTAGGAATTGCCCTGCAAGAGTTGGGCGATCCCAAAACGTCCCAAACCCTGTTAACCCAAAGTTTAGCCATCGCCCAAGATCTTAACCCGACTCCTGATACCAGTGCGATTCTGTTGAGTTTAGGGAATGTGGCGAGAGACTTACAAGAGGATGAAAAAGCCTTAGATTATTACCACAAAGCAGCCCAAAATGCAACTAATCCGCTGATGCAAATCAAAGCTCAATTGAACCAACTGAGTCTGTTGATCAATACGGAACAAGAAGACGCCGCGATCGCACTATTACCGCAAATCCAAGTTAGTCTCGCTACCCTATCCCCCAGTCGGGCGGCGGTTTATGCCCATGTAAATTTTGCAGACAGCCTGATGCGGATGGAAAGCGCTAAAGCGCTGACTACGGACGGTGCGATCGCCCAATTGTTAGCCCAAGCCATTCAACAAGCCAGACAGATTCAAGACGCGAAAGCTGAATCCTACGCCATTGGACAGTTAGGCAAACTTTACGAACAAAAGCAGCAGTTAGCCGAGGCGCAAAAGCTGACGCAACAGGCGCTAAGTTTGGTTCAGGGAATTAATGCTGGCGATATTGCCTATTTATGGGAATGGCAACTGGGTCGAATTCTGGAAAAGCAGGGCAATATAAAGGATGCCGTCGCCGCTTATACCGTCGCCGTGGAAACCTTGCGATCGCTCCGCAGTGATTTGATTGCCATTCCCAATTTACAATTTTACTTTCGAGAACGGGTTGAACCCGTCTACCGTCAACTGGTGGGATTACTCCTAAAATCTGATCCGTCTCAAAAAAACCTGCAAAAAGCCCGCGAGGTGATTGAATCCCTCCAGCTTGCTGAATTAGATAACTTTTTTCGCCATACCTGTATCCAGGCGCAATCTCAGCAAATTGATCAAGTTGATCCCACGGCGGCGGTGATTTATCCGATTATTCTGCCAGACCGTTTAGCTGTGATTCTATCATTGCCGGGACAACCCCTGCGCCATTATCAAACTCAATTACCGGAAGCAGAAGTCAACAACGCCTTTGTCCAACTCCGCAAATTCCTCAACCCTGTCCTGTCGAACAAACAACGGTTACGCTATTCCCAAGACATTTATGACTGGCTGATTCGACCCATAGAAGCCGAGTTAGCCGACAGTGGCGTTAAAACCCTCGTCTTTATTCTGGATGGGGCGTTGCGAAATCTGCCCATGGCAGCCCTTTACGATGGAGAACAGTATCTAATTGAAAAATATAGTGTCGCGGTGAGTCCCGGATTGCAACTGTTAGAACCGCGTGCGCTAGACCGAGAACGGCTTCAGGCATTAATTGGTGGACTCAGCCAGGAACGTCAAGGGTTTTCTGCCTTACCGGGAGTTGAGTTGGAACTGAAGAAAATCTCGGATCAAGTACCCTCTGAGATGCTTTTCAATCAGGAGTTTACTACAACCACACTTGAACAGGAAATTAGTGATGTTCCTTTCCCCGTGGTTCACCTGGCTACTCATGGTCAGTTTAGTTCGGAGGTGGAAGATACGTTTATCTTGACGTGGGAAGGGCAAGTAAATGTCAATGATTTGGATCAACTACTGCAAGTTCGAGAACGAGAGGATAGCCAACCGATTGAATTACTGGTTCTCAGTGCTTGCCAAACGGCAACAGGGGATCAACGAGCTGCCTTAGGATTAGCGGGTGTTGCTGTCCGTTCCGGCGCTCGCAGCACTCTGGCAACCCTGTGGTCAGTTCGCGACGAATCAACGGCTCAACTCATGGCTGAGTTTTACCAATCCCTGACGCAAGCTGAAAACAGCAAAGCGGAATCTCTGCGTCAAGCACAACTGTCTATCTTGAAAAATCCTGAGTATGAGCATCCTTACTACTGGGCACCGTTTGTGTTGGTGGGCAATTGGCTATAGAGCGTCGGTTCTACAGCGCGATGGCGTGTAAGTGAGAGGGTGAGGGGGTGAGAGGGTGAGAGGGTGAGCTGACAGGTGTAGGTTTTTTACCTTAGGGTGGGGACAAGACAAGGAGG
>CAZNNK010000437.1:0-6089 GCA_964574085.1 uncultured Coleofasciculus sp. | reverse complement strand
ATCAAGAGGCGCTAGACAAAGCCAAACAAGGGATTTATCGGGCTTGGTCATTAAGAAGTCTTGATCCAAAGATTAAACAAAACTATTTTAACTGCATTGACAATCACTACCACATTGACCCCAAAATCAAAGCCTTAGTCAAATGGCAACAAATCAACTTAGTCAAAGACCCTTTCCCCCAACCTCATTTAGATTTACAGGAGTTTGATTTAATTATTTGTCGAAATGTCTTTATCTACTTTGAATCCGCCGCCATAGCCCAAGTCTTGGATAAGTTTTACCATGGGCTTCAGCCCTTAGGCTATCTGATCACCGGGCATTCTGAACTCTATGGTCAAGTTCTCAAGCAGTTTCAAACCAATGTTTTTCCCGAATCCTTGGTGTATAAACGCCAGACTGAGAGTTTAGTTTATACCCCTGTCGGCGATGTTCCCAGTCCATTGACTTGGGATACCGACGATGATTACACCTTAACCTTTAATCCGGAAACCATCGAACATGACTTAGAAAAAAACACGATTAAGATGCAGCATGTCGCCTTAAATCTGCTCAAACAATTACCGCCCGATACACCCCTGCCAAAATTAGGCAATTTTACGGCATCTGAACTGATTCAACAACTTCAATCCTCCTTAAATAGTATCGAACCTGACTCCCCATGACAGACAACACCTATTTTAGTTTTGGTTTACATGATCGGCTGTATGGTATCAGTACCGCTTACGTGGAGGAGGTGTTTCCCCTTCCAGAATTAATCTCCATTCCGGAAGCGCCGCGTGAAATGATTGGCGTGGTAAACTTGCGCGGAGAAATGATACCCGTTATCGATTTTAATCGCAGTTTGGGCTTAGACTCATCCAACTACGGTTTAACGGATAGTGTTATCGTGTTAAGACGGGAAAAAACCCAAGTTGGGATTATCGTCAATCAGGTTTGTGAAGTCCTGACAATCGCCCCGGATGAAATTACCACTGAACTTGAGCCGAATCAAACCGTTAGCGCAAACGGCGTTATTGGTGGACTTACCCGCTATGCCGGTGATATCGTTATTTTAAGTGATCCAGAGAATTGGTTAAGCGCGATAGATAGTCACACGTTTAAATTAGTGGAGAACTATCTCAGCCAAGACAGGAACCTGAGTCAATCGAGTGCAGACATTCCCAGCAAACACGCCGTATTTGCGCCCAATGCGACATCTGAAGAACGAGAGGTTTTCCGAGAACGAGCCAATAATCTCAAGCTTCCCTTCGAGAGTCAAGACTTAACCAGTGTCAAACCCTTAACGATTATTGCCATAAATCAGCAGTTATTGGGGATTGATTTAGGAATCGTGCGGGAGTTTACCGATATCCAACAGGTGACACCGATTCCCTGTTGTCCTCCTCATATTGTAGGAAACATGAATCTACGCGGCGAAATTGTCACCTTAGTCGATATTCGCCCAGTGTTGAAATTGCCCTTAACCGCGATCACCCGAAGTTCCAAAGCGTTGATTGTGGAGGTGGAGGAGATTTTGGCGGGTGTGATTGTGGATGATGTGCGTGAATCGATGTTCCTGCTGAATCCGCTTCAGATTATTGCCGTGACTCCTGAAACGAATAGCATAAATCATGACTATTTGCAAGGGGAAGCGGTTTATGATGAAAAAATGATCAGCATTCTGGATGTACCGAAAATTTTCTTGAGTGGTGGCTTAATCGTTGAGCAAGCGGTTTGATTACTCCAAGAGGAAGTGAAAGCCAAAAGCCGTACTAATATTGTCCAAAGTCGCTCACAAGGGTAGGTTTTTTCAGATTGGGGTTCAGGTGAGACAAGGAAGGAAAGTAGACCCTGAGGGGGTGACAAGGGACTTGAGGGTACTACTGGGTGTCGGGTGTGGGGTGTCGGGAAAAATTGAACTTTACTCAGGGAGTAACCAAAAACTCTATTGTTTATTCGTTGGCTCGCCTGGAGAGCGCCCGGTTTAACCCTTCGACTTCGCGGCAATTGAGCCTGTTGAAATTCAGGGTTAAACGTCAAATCTGTTTAACAATTTTAGCGGTGTCAATCCAGTCGAGTGTGTTAGCAATTTTACCTGGGTTGGTGCGTTAGCGCCAGCGTAACGCACCCGACGAAGTCGATGAGTTCTGAAAGTTCTCAGTCATGATCTCCAATAGTTACCTGGTTTAATCAAGATGTAGAGTTTAAAATATATTCTCATGGGGAGGACAACCGGAACAGATGCAACTGGCTTAGGATGCTTTATTGCATTGATGTTGCTTGTCGGAGGGTTTATTTACTTTAAACCTTTTAGTCAAAACCCTCCTGTTAAACAAACAGAAGCAAAACACTATGTTGCTGCAATGAGCCGCGCCCAGAAAGATTACTATGTAGATGAACAAAGATTTAGCGATAACATTGTTGATCTAGGTTTGGGTATCAAGACTGAAACGACAGACTATCTCTATTCAACTCAGACAACTGACAATACTGCATTTAACTATGGAATATCTCGTCATGAGGCACTGTTTAGTTATGTTAGTGCTGTTTGGGTCAGTCCCGCAACTGAAGTCGGTTCTGATGCTGCATCAGATGAAATAACCACAGTTATTGTTCTCTGTGAAGCTGATACACCGGGTACAATTAAGCCTGCATCGCCAATTTATCAAAATGGTGAACTGGTTTGCGGTGAAGGGACAACGATTTTATTTAGAAATAAAAGCTGATCAAGGATAGTAGCTGATAGGAAAGCCGTTTGAGGATTTGTGCGATCGCATTCCTCACGGTTTTATCTTTATATGAAACTTATATTATGGTTATAACATCCTAAAAATAAAATGTAATTTTACCTTAGCAGGTGCGTTACGCTTGGCTAACGCACCCTACGGCTGGCACACCTTAATTGATAGATTAAAATTGTAGGGGCGCACCGACGTGCGCCCAATTTATGACGACGTGCGCCCAGTTTAAACGTCAAATCTATTTCACATTTTTAGCGGTGTCAATCCAGTCGAGTGTGTTAGCTATTCTACCTGGCTAGGTGCGTTACGCTGGCGCTAACGCTACGAATCTTAAAATAAAGTCGATGAGAAGTCGATGAGTTCTCAGTCATGATCTCCAATAGTTACCTGGTTTAATCCAGGTGTAGAGTTAAAACCTAATCTCATGGGTAGGAAAACTGGAACAGATGCAACTAGCGTAGGATGCTTTCTCGGATTGATGTTACTGATAGCCGGATTTTTTTACATAATTGCACCCACCTTTTTGAATCACAGTCATAAACATGACCAGTTAGAAGGTAAAACTTATGTAGGTTCTATGAACCGCGCCCAGCAAGCTTACCATGTAACGGAACAAACCTTTAGCGACAACATTCCTGATCTAGGTTTGGGTGTCAAGACTGAAACAGAAAGCTACGTCTACTCAACTCAGATAACTGACAAGGCTGCATTTAACTATGGCATATCTCGTCGTGACCGAGTTCGGAGTTATGTCGGTGGTGTTTTTGTCGTTCCCGTAACTGAGGTTGATGCTGATGCTGCATCGGATGCAATAACTACCGTTGCTATTCTATGTGAAGCAGATGCACCGGGTTCAATCAAACCCCCAGCACCTATCTATCAAAAGGGTGAACTCGCTTGCGGTGAAGGGACAACAGATTTATACAGATAGGAATAGCTTGGCTCAGTGAATATAGCCTTTCTTCAAGGAATGAGGGACTTAGATAAGGGCGCAAGCCTTGCGCCCCTACAGTTGAATTATTAACTAGGACTAACTCAAGCATGGTTATTTTAGAAAAAACACCCACTCAACTGAAACTCCGACACCGCCCCTATTTCATTTGGCAACTCTCAGGATGTTTAGTCTTTAGTATTCCTGGGCTGATGATTCTCGTCAGCATAATATTTCCTTGGATTATTTATATGTTTGGCTTATATTTATTATTTGCCTTTAATGTAATTTTGAGTATTGTATTGCTCGTTTGTGCTGGCAGAGTTCTTACCTATCACTTTGATAAAGACACAAACAGTCTGTTCATCAAACGGCGAGGATTATTTAAAACGCAAGTAACCTTGTATCCCCTGAGTGATATTTTTCAGGTGCAGGTGAAATCCACAAGCTGGAATCAGGAGAAGATGGCGAACTATCAAATCGCGATCGTTTTGAAATCAGGTAAATATTTGTCTATCAAGTCGGGAGAAACATCCCTACAGCAAAAGTTGGAGACAGTCAACCTAATTCGTCAATTCCTGGGTATGCCACCCCAGAAATTAGCCCATTGATCTCTACCTTCTGCCCTCTGCCCTCTGCCTTATTTGTACTTACTTGTGTATGCTAGCAATAGCACAATCATCGAGGAAAGGATCATGAGTGCAGTAACCTCAACCCCGAATCAACCCGCTTTAGCGGAATTACGATCAGGATTACCCAATATTTGCGGGTGGGAAGAAAACATTCGGGAAGTGGTACAACAAGACGAACCTGTATTTTTACCCACAACCAATCTGCGCCTCGAGGATATCACGTCAGGATTCGCTTGCGCCTTACACATGCACCAACCCACGATTCCAGCAGGGGCGAATGGTGAATTGATTAGCAATCTCCAGTATATGTTTGAACATCCCCAGGAAGGGGATAACCATAATGCCGAACCCTTCGCCGGGTGTTATCGTCGTATGGGTGATTTTATTCCTCAACTGGTGGCTGAGGGGTGCAATCCTCGGATTATGCTGGACTATTCGGGGAATTTGTTGTGGGCATTCCGGCAAATGGGGCGGGAGGATATCCTGAATAATCTTAAACGAATTACCTGCGATCGCGCTTATCAGCCTTATGTGGAATGGCTGGGAACGATGTGGAGTCATGCGGTTGTTCCCTCTACCCCAATTCCTGATATTAAACTGCATATTCAGGCATGGCAACATCATTTTGCCACTATTTTTGGCTACGATGCGCTGAAGCGAGTCAAAGGCTTTTCGCCACCAGAGATGCATTTACCCAATCATCCTGATAGTTTGTATGAATATATCAAAGCCCTGAAAGACTGTGGCTATCGCTGGTTGATGGTACAGGAACATTCTCTGGAAAATCTGGATGGTTCGGGATTGTCGCAGGATCAGAAATATGTTCCTAATCGTTTAGTGGCTCGCAATTCTCAGGGGGAGACAATTTCTATCACAATTTTGATTAAAACGCAAGGGTCAGATACCAAATTAGTGGCACAAATGCAGCCCTATTTTGAGGCAAAGGGACGGGGTAAGCAGTCAATTGGCAATCATTCGATTCCCTCCTTAGTCACCCAAATTGCCGATGGCGAAAATGGGGGAGTGATGATGAACGAATATCCCCGTGATTTGTTTCGCATTTACTATGAAATTCGCGATCAAGGGGGCGGAAAAACAGGCGTCGTGCCGATGAATGGGACGGAGTATTTAGAATTACTAGAAGCAGGGGGTGTTAATCCAGAAGATTATCCTCCTTGTCAAGCGATTGGTCAGCATAAAATTTGGCAACGAGTCAATCTAGATAATGTTACACCGGATGCCGTCGCGAGTGCGATCGCGGAGTTGACAGCCACGGATGATCAATTCCATGTTGATGGGGCATCATGGACGAATGATTTAAGTTGGGTCAAAGGCTATGAAAATGTATTGGAACCGATGAATCAACTCAGTGCGGCGTTTCATCTGAAGTATGACCCCTTAGTGCAGCAAGATCCGTCGGTGACACAGCGGAATGATTATCAGCAAGCGTTATTGTATACGTTGTTACTGGAGACCAGTTGTTTTCGCTATTGGGGACAAGGAACCTGGACAGATTATGCCCGTGAACTTTACCAACGCGGTGAAGCGGTTATTAAGGGTTAAGTAGGTGGGGATTGTCATTCGTCTTATGTCATTTGTCCTTTGTCATTCGTCTTATGTCATTTGTCAAAACACTGATTTCACGGATTTATTGGAGAGATAGGGGTAGGGAGGTGAGAGCTTATTGACACTGATTACACAGACAAGGAAAGTTCTCTCATCTTCCCCATCTCCCTCATCTTCCCCATCTTCCCCATCTCCCTCATCTTCCCCATCTTCCCCATCTTCCCCATCTTCCCCATCTTC
>CAZNNK010000436.1:0-6116 GCA_964574085.1 uncultured Coleofasciculus sp. | reverse complement strand
CACCCTAAAATAAAAAACCTACACCTGTTAGGCTCCCCCAGCTCCCTCATCTCCCTCATCTCCCCCAGCTCCTCTACACTAAGACTCAACATCCCGATAAACATAAATATCTCGCTCCCGCCCTACAGCAAATCTGAGGGAATGAGATAAGGTTTTGCTCGATTGAGTCGTGAAAATAATCACAGCTAAGACAATCAAACCCGCTGCGCCCAGAAAAATGCTGGGATAGCCCAGAGGTTCAGCGATCGTACCCCAAACCGGACCTGCGATCGCAATCCCTAAATCAAATCCCGCAATACAAGCCGAGAACACGCGCCCACGTTCATGGGCACCGGAGCGATCGGAAATTAAGGCGATCATCAAGGGTAATAAAATCCCCGCCCCTGATCCTTGAATTAAACCAATCAGCAAAAAGGCTTGTGGGGTTTGCGCTTGAGAAAACAGGGTTAAGGCAAATCCATAGCCAATCAGACTCCCAGTAATAAACACGCCTCGTCCGTACCGATCAGACGCCCGCCCCGCGATTAAACGCATCCCGAAACTCCCTATCGCCACCGCCGTGAAAAACCAGCCCGGATTTAAATCGACATTTGTGGCTCGGATATACAACGCCGCAAATGTACTCACCCCACCAAACGCCAACCCAGCCAAAAGCAATACCACAGCCGGAATCCTCAGCCGGGGACTCACCAATAGCTGCCAGAATCCTTTGAATGTCAGTTTAGCTGTGTTCGATTTTGCTCCCTGGATTCGCTCAGGTTCCCTCACCTGGCTAGCACAAACAAACGCGAATAAACCCAGCCCCCCAGAAAATAGAAAAAACGCGGTGTAACCCGCTTGAGCCTCCAGCAATCCCCCCAAGGCTGGACCTAATCCCATACCCAAGGGCGTCACCAGACTCATATAGCCAATTAACTCTCCTCGTTGACCTACGGGTGACAAATCGGTCACCAAGGCGATATAGCCTGTCGTAAATGCCGCTAAACCAATCCCGTGAAAGACCCGGATTGCCATTAACCAGGCAATCGAATCCGCGAACAAATACCCTAACGGTGCGATCGCCACCACAATCGTACCAATCAGGATTACCAGTTTACGGCTATGTTGATCGGCTAAATGTCCTAACCGTTGTCGAAACATCAACAACCCGATCGCAAAGCCGCCCATCACCATCCCGACTTGCTGCGTTGTTCCCCCCATGTCTTCAATGTAAGGGGGTAATGCTGGTAGCATCGAAGCTAAACTTGACCAAAACAGAAGACCCGCCGCGAATAGAGCGAGTAGGTTCCTGCGTTGTTGCGCTTCCATGGTTATGAAGATTTTCATCTTGAGTCATCCTGGTTCTATTTACTATTCTTAACATTTGACGAAACAACCTCCCTCGCCCGATAGATGGGTCTGTCTGAGTAGGCAACGGTAGAATCCAATAGCCAAATGTGAAAATTCTGTGAAGATTAAGCAAATATTAAGAAAGCAAAAATTGGTTTAAATCTTTGGCATAATTTAATCAGGAAAATTTAATTTAAGTTGTTACGTTCAATCATTTTTTGTCATAAAATCCCTTAAAAAATGCAGATAAAACAAGAAATCCATTGTCCGAATTGTGGTAGTTATGCTAAACGGCAGTACTGTCTCAAAACTCATCTATCTAATACTCAATGTCCGGCATGTGATTACTTGATGATCAACTGCTTCCGCACGGGTAAAGTGTTAGAAGCTTATGCACCAGGACTTTATTCTCCTCGTTAGAACGTTATTCAGATAGGACATATCCATAGATTCAGGGTAGGGACACGACATGTCGTGTCCCTACAGGTACACAGACAGATCCCCGACTTCTTGAAGAAGTCGGGGATCTTGCTTAAGGCTATACCTCATCAACCTGAAATCTGCTGTATCTGCTAAATTTCGGCAAATTCTCAATATCCCTCTAATTTACGCTGTCTGAGAGCTGTTTGCTGAACTTGACAGTTGTAGAAGAATCTGAATATACTATTTATAGTACAAGTGTACTAAACTGGCGAGGCGATCGCGAGTCCAGTGAAAAGCCCTAGTGCAGCGCTCTTGGAAATACTTGAGCAGCTTCGTAGATACGATGAAGCTGGGGGAGCTGGGGGAGATAGTAGCTGTTCAGTTATTTCTGCCTTTGCACTAGACACCCAGATCACACCCAATTCCAATCCTGAGAGGCTAACCTAAGGAACACGCGATCGCGAGTTAATTTACGTTATTGAGAACAAGGAGAACAATTGTGGTTGCAACTAAAGACAGCAAAGACCAAATTTTTAAAGCCTTTGAGCAAATCCTGAACCAACGCAAAACCATTGACTCCAAAATCGCCACCAAGGAAGAAGAAGCTGAAAAACAGAAAAATCAACAGGTTCTAGACGTCGCCTCAACTTACACCGTTGATAGTATTGTCAAAGGATTAGCAGATTTACAATTAGACTTTGGCACAATTATTAATCAACTCTCGGAAAAATTAACCAGCGAATCGGAAAAAGGGGATCAACTCAAGTTAGCCATTCAGGTAGAAACCCAGCAATTAGAATACTTGCAACAAATTCGCGTCGTCGCTGATGCTTTGCATATTCTCACCCAAGAACATCAGGAAAACCTGAAACGTCTTGAACAAACCACCACAGAACAGCGTCAGGCGATTGAGAAGGATCAAGCAGATCAACATAAATCCTGGTTAAAAGAACAGGCGGAATTTGAGCAAAAAGTTCAAGAAGAACGTGAGTCTTTAGCGAAACTGCGACAACAGCAAGAAGCCGATTATACCTACCAAATCGAACGTCAGCGCAAAATTGAGGCTGATGAATATGAAACCTTAAAACGTAACCAAGAACGAGAACTGCGCGAAGCCAACCAAGAAAAAGAAAAACACTGGTCGGAACGGGAAAAAATCCTGCAAGAGCGTCAGCCTCTATTTAAAGACTATCAGCAAAAAGTTGATAACTTCCCCAAAGACTTAGACGAATCGGTGAAGAAAGCCAGGGAAGAGGCAATTAAAGACGTTCACCAAGACGCCAAAGTAAAAGCCGAGTTACTGGATAAAGAATGGGAAGCCAGCAAGCAAAGTTATGAGTTCAAAGTTCAGTCCCTAGAAGAAACAATTCAAAAGCAGACTGAACAAATTAATCAACTATATGCTCAATTACAAGATAGCCTCAAGCAGTCTCAAGCATTAGCGATGAGAGCCTTTGATAGTTCAGCAAACGTTAATAATGAACAAAAAGTTAAAGCCTAGACCCGTTCTGTAGGGGCGGGTTTTACCAATAACGTGTTGGACAAAACCGATAAGGTAACTAAACCCGCCCTGACCCCACCGTTAACACGAATGGCATTTGACCATTTCTCAGCAAAGAGCAACGATTATCCATCACGATTCAGAATACCCCAGGTAAGAATTATGGCAAGCAAACCCAATAGCAAAAATACCAAAGCTGAAATTCTCGAATCTTATGAAGAATTATGGAAAGAGCGGAAAGAGTTAGAAAGTAAACTGAAACAACTTCAGAAAGAGGTCAAAAATAACGGCGCATCCCAAAATGGTCAGCAATCCGGAATCGTGAGTAAAAAGCTGTCTGCCGCTTCTGATAAAATGACAGCGACAATGGATTGCTTGGTTGAGTTGCAAGTTGGATTTGGGGGAGCGGTGAGTGAGTTATCGGAAAAACTCACAACTGAAGCCGCAAGTTTACAAGAATTGCGCCAAGCGGTTGCCGAAGAAACTCAACAGCTTGAAGCCTTATATGATTTAGACGACATTGAAGAAGATACACTGGATGATTTAATTGAAACTTACGAAGAAAACTCAAAAACCTTTGAAGCCGAACTCAGTCAACAGCGAGAGGAATTAGAACAAGAAATTCAGGACTTGCGTCAAGCTTGGCAAAAAGAGCAGGCTGAACACCAACAAGCCATTAAGGAACGGAACGAAGACCATCAAAGAAGTCGTCAACGGGAGGAGCAAGAGTACAAGTATGATTTAGAATTACGTCGTAATTTAGATCAGGATGCTTACGAACAGCAACAGAAAACCCTGTACAAAGAACTAGAAGAAGCCAATCAAGCGCAACAACAACAATGGGAGGAACGAGAAAAGGCGATCGCACAACAGGAGCAGCGGTTTGATGAGTTAAAATCGAAGGTAGACGCCTTTGACCAGGAAAAAGAAGCGGCAGTGAAGAAAGCCAAAGAACACGGAAAGGCGATCGCGAATAATCAAGTTAAAGTTAAGGCAGATTTACAACAGTTAGAAATCGACGGACAAAAGCGCTTCTATGACCTACGGATTGAATCGCTGCAAGAAACCATTGAAAATCAGGAAGCCCGCATTGAAAACCTCTCCAAACAACTGGATGCGGCGCTGAAACAGGTGCAAGATTTAGCAGTTAAGGCAATTGAAGGAACCTCGAATTCCAATTCTTACCAGGCGCTGAAAGAAATTGCCTTAGAACAGGCTAAAGGACAAACCAAGACCAAGTAAACAAACAGATAATATCACACCAGAATTTGTAGAGACGTTCCATGGAACGTCTCTCGCCTTGCTGAAACATGATACCAAATCCACCTTTGTAACCCCCTTTATACCTTGAGTCCTGTTGCCCATTGCCTATTGCCCATTGCCTAGCGCGTAGCGCTATATTGGGCGATGGACACGAATATGGTCTAATCTGGGTTTGGTAATTTGTGAAAAATGTTGAGGAGAGAAAGTTGGAGCAGACATTTCTGATGATTAAGCCAGATGGCGTCCAGCGTAATCTGGTGGGTGAAATTATCCAACGCCTGGAAACCAAAGGCTTTACCCTGGTGGGACTCAAGCTGATGAGTGTTAGCCGGGAATTGGCTGAACAACATTATGCGGTTCACAAAGACAAGGGGTTTTTTGCTGGACTCATCGAATTCATCACCTCTGGTCCGGTTGTCGCCATGGTTTGGGAAGGAGAGGGGATTATTGCTTCCGCCCGGAAAATCATTGGTGCAACCAATCCCCTCAGCGCTGAACCCGGAACGATTCGGGGTGATTTTGGCGTCACCGTGGGTCGCAACCTGATTCATGGTTCCGATGGACCAGATACGGCTAAAGAGGAAATTAAGCTCTGGTTTAAGGAAGAGGAACTGGTAAGTTGGCAACCAACCATTAACCCTTGGATTTACGAATAATACCAAATCCGGGTTAGCTACCCCCGTTATAACCCAGTCCGCGCCGACGGACGCAAGGGCTAGTGTAGCAGCGATTTCAATCGCCATGGCAAAAGGGGGTTCCTGTCATCGGATTGGGTATAAAGATTTGACCCGTTTATTTTTGGTCGGGGTACGATATATCGTACCCCTGCGATGTAGGAACATTCCACACTTCAAGTTGAAGCTTGTTTTGTAGTACATGAATGTGGGTAACTTAAATAAAAATACGACTCAAGTGAGTATTCCACAAATGACAGTTAGTCCAAACTACGCCTATATCTCTCCAGAAGACTACTTAGAAGGAGAGAAAATTTCCCCAATCAAGCATGAATATATTCGCGGGGAAGTCTATGCCATGGCAGGTGCTAGTAAAGCCCATGGTATCATTGCTCTTAACTTAGCCACCCAGCTACGAAGCCATCTGCGGGGGAGTGGTTGTATCCCTTACATGGCAGATATGAAAGTTCAGATTGAAGCGGCTAATATTTATTACTATCCCGATGTTACTGTCACCTGTGATGAACGCGATAATTCCTCCTCCGACGAAGACTTTATTTGCTATCCTTGTTTAGTGGTTGAAGTTTTATCTCTTCAAACCGCCGCCTTTGATAGAGGGGATAAATTTGCCGACTACAGAACCTTAGACACTCTTGAAGACTACGTGCTAATTAATCAAGAACGGATGAGTGTCGAGTGTTTTCATCGTAATCCCGAAGGACTTTGGGTTCTTCATCCCTATAGCCAAGGGGAAGAAATTCACTTAGCTAGTGTTGATTTTCACTGTCCCATCGAAGCGTTATATGAAAATGTTAGGGGACTTTAGTATGTTTGAACTATCCACCAATTAAGGTGTGCCACGTCAGTCACCTTTGTAGGTTGGGTTGAGGAACGAAACCCAACTCCAGGGAGTGCCAGTTGGGTTT
>CAZNNK010000435.1:0-6120 GCA_964574085.1 uncultured Coleofasciculus sp. | reverse complement strand
TTCTGCAATGAAATTTAGTCTGTCTATATTTGACTATACTTTTACCAACTATATTTCGTCAATATACAGAACCGTCAGACTCGGATTCACGACCCAATGATTGAGGCGATGTAGGGGCGCATAGACGTGCGCCCTTTTCCAGACGTGCGCTATGAATTCCCCTCATAAGTATAGGAAATTTCTCCATTCTTTATAAAGAGTTTAGCATTATATTTTTGTTTAAACTTTTTCTTTAGATTCTGTATTTCAGTTGAGTTGATGGGACATCTTGTGCTTGAAATAAAGCAGAGTTTAATCAGAGATTTGCAATTACAAGACAACACCTCAATCGCTCTTTCAATTTGCTCCACCGCATGCTGAACATTAGAGCCTTTTAACTCAATATAAACCTCTTCTTCATTGGGCAATATGAGCAAATAATCGCATCTGATACCGTCTTTAATCACACAATCATCTACCTGAACAACTTTTATGGTAGCCCGATTTGGATTATGTAATCGGAATTTACTTCGTTTATTTCGACTTCCAGGATCAGTCACAACAATATTGGTATCACTCTTGATTGTTTCACATCCGGCAAAATTTTTCATGGATTGATATCGAGGAGTTGATCAAACTGAATGGCTAGTTCATTTGATACGTCATCAATAATATTCGTATCTATTAATCCGGTTTCAAGATCAAGAATGGAATGGCAATAACCATCGGCTAAAGAATATACAGCCAGATCATGAGGTTCAAGGAATCTTGATCTAGGAACATAACGAGCTATTTCTTTTTTCTTTTCTTCAGTAGCATTAGCCGCCAATAATCCGGCTTGAAGCAGATTATTGAAAGCCGTTAATATATAAGGACTATGAGTTGTAATGAAAAACTGCAAGTTATCTTTGCCAGAGTTATAGACTGTAGAAATTAGCTCCACCATATCTCTCTGAGCGGCTGGAAAAACATGTGCCTCTGGCTCCTCAATATAGATTGATTGACCCCCTATTTTGGTGGGTTTAGACAATGCAATTGATCTAAGAATAAGAGCCAATGGTAATACTTCTTGCTGTCCCGAAGAAGAATTTGAAACACTAATCTTTCTACCTGCATCCATCTCCAGATAATCTTCCCCATCTTCTTGAAAATACTTACCACAAAGAATTCTTGTGCTAAGTCTATCTATCTCCTCGTTTAATTGTTTGTTATAGACTCTTCCTCTTAATCTTTCACTTATTCTTCCAAGTCTAATCGGATTTTTCGCTCTTTCATAGTAATTTCCGAATTCAACCAAAAATGGATCGACAGCTTTGTTCTCAGATAAAAAAGTGAATATGCTACTTTTGAGAGTAGCAAAAAAGGATCGACCTGCTGGAATATATAATTGTGAAAACGTGACAACTTGAGGGACTTTTTTAGCTACATCCCGTAAAAAGGATCGCTGTATATCATAGATAAAATCGAAACGAGAGAGAACACCAACTGGCATATCTTGTTCAGCGGCTTTCTCATTTTGTTTCTGAATGATATTTCTCAAATAAACAAATTCATCTTTAAAAAATTCTGAATAGTTAAGTACCACTTCCGGTGAGCTTTTCTTGTTTTTTCGTTTTCGGTAAATCTCAATAAAATCTTCACCGACATAATAACAAATTTTAAAGTTTGCGTTCCCCCAGGATGATGACGGGAAATATTCATAAAATCTGCTTTTGAAATCTTGATCAAGCTCTCTTTTATGTTTTGATCGTTCTGCTGCGTTAAGGATTTCAGATATAAAGCTCTTGAAGTAGAAGAGTAACTTGGCTACGACACTCTTCCCGCTGGCTTGGGGACCGATTAAAATATTAATGGGTTTGACATCTAGCGTAATATCTTTAATTCCCACAAAATCTTTAATTTCAATTCTTTCCATAATTCAATATCAGTAATATACTCTCAGCTTAGTGACAAAAGTTTTATCAGACAAGAGGTTCAGCCATCGCCGCAGAAGATTGTACCCAGTAGGATTTTAACCGATCATCGTTCACACTATTACTGGATAAGGCGTTAAGCTAATTGTAGTACATCAGCATCAGAGAAACTTCAGGATAAAATTTTCACCCAAATACAGCAAATTCCTCTGCGTACCTCTGCGTCATCCTTTGCGTACCTCTGCGTTAAAAAAATATAATAGGGAACCATCATAAATAAAAGACGAACCCAAGCTAATCTACCAAATTAGGTGTGCCACGCCACTACAAAAGTGACATGCATATCAGGTCATACAGAAAAGGGGAGAAATTTCTCCCCTTCCCCTGCTCCTCGGCTCTCCTGCAAGCTTCACCGAAAACGTTTTAGTCTACTGGCTGTTGCGTCTGGGTTGAAGGAGATGCGTCTGGAGCCACAGATTCGATTACATCGACTTCACCTACCCGATTGAGGGGCCAAAAGCGGACGATCGCTCGTCCAATAATATTGTTACGGGGGACAAAACCCCAATAGTGAGAATCGTAGCTATTATTGCGATTATCTCCCAAAACCAAATAGTTGTCCTCAGGCACAGTCACAGGTCCGTAGCTGTATTCGGCTTCCTCTTCGATATATTGTTCCCGCAAGAGTTGACCACTGACATAAACTCGTCCCCCCTTCACCTCAATGGTTTCGCCAGGAAGACCAATCACTCGTTTGATAAAGGCGTCTTTGAAATTTTGTTGCTTGAGCGCTTCTGTGGGAGAAAAGACAACAATGTCTCCGCGCTGGGGTTGACGGAAGTTATAGCTGATCTTATCAATAATCAGGCGATCGTTAATCTGGAGGGTGGGTTCCATCGAACCCGAAGGGATATATCGCGCTTCTGCCACAAAGCTGCGAATCCCGATCGCGAGAAAAACACTTAAGCCAATTGTCTTGAATCCCTCTACCCAGGGATTTTCCGTCTTTTGTACCGATTGTTTTTCAGAGTCTCGATTTTGGGCACGAGTCATAGCCGTTGAATCACCTTAAGCAATCACGAGTTGGACGATGGAGGAAAATCAGCGGAGGAAAATCAGCCGATTAGTAGGCTCATCTCTTCCAATGTAACCGAAGTGGTTGTAACCGACGGGGTTCCTCTAGTAACTGGACAAAATTCGCTTTAAAGTAGGAATACTGAAGCTATTGGGAATTTTAGCATTTTCTTATGTCCTCTGACTCAAGCTTACTCATCCGCCATGCTCGTATTCTCATGCCAACGGGGGACATTTTGCTGGGAGATGTCCTCACTCGTGGTCGAGAAATTGTCCAGATTGCCCCAGACATCTCAGCTTCGGCAGATAGGGAAATCGACGCAACAGGGTTAACATTGTTGCCGGGAGTCATCGATCCACAAGTTCATTTTCGCGAACCGGGCTTAGAACATAAGGAAGACTTATTTACCGCCAGTTGTGCTTGTGCCAAGGGAGGCGTTACTTCCTTTCTGGAAATGCCCAACACTCGCCCCCTAACCACGACTCAAGCCGCCTTAGATGACAAGCTAAAACGGGCATCCGAGAAGTGCTTGGTTAACTACGGCTTTTTTATTGGCGCAACGCCCGAAAATTTGCCCGATCTGCGTCAGGCACAGCCGACCTGTGGGATTAAGATATTTATGGGTTCAATGCGTGGGGATTTATTGGTGGATAGCCAGGAGGTCATTGAACCTATTTTTGCCGAGGGAAGTCGGCTGATTGCCGTTCATGCTGAAGATCAACAGCGAATCCGGGAACGGCGGGAAAACTTTGCTGGAATTAATGATCCGGCGATTCACTCCCAGATTCAAGATAATCAAGCCGCTCTGAATGCGACTCAACTGGCGCTGAAACTCTCGAAAAAGTATCAACGACGGCTGCATATTCTGCATCTGTCTACCGGGGAGGAAGCCGAGTTACTGCGTCGGGATAAACCCAGTTGGGTAACGGCGGAAGTCACCCCCCAACACCTGCTGCTAAATACCAGCGCCTACGAGAAAATCGGCACCTTGGCGCAAATGAACCCCCCCTTGCGATCGCCCCAGGATAATGCCACCCTTTGGCAAGCGCTATTAGATGGCGTCATTGACTTTATTGCCACGGATCACGCCCCTCATACCCTAGACGAAAAAGCTCAAACCTATCCTAATAGTCCCTCAGGAATGCCGGGAGTGGAGACATCCTTAGCCTTAATGCTCACCCAAGCCATACAAGGACGCTGTACTGTTGCCCAAGTCTCCAACTGGATGTCTACGGCTGCTGCTAAAGCCTATCGCATTCCCAACAAAGGCGCGATCGCTCCCGGTTATGATGCCGATTTGGTCTTAGTTGATTTAGAAAATTACCGTCCCGTGCGGCGAGAGGAACTCTTAACTAAATGTGGTTGGAGTCCCTTTGAAGGCTGGAACTTAACCGGATGGTCAGTGATGACTATTGTTGGAGGTCAAGTTGCTTATGAACGGGGCAAACTGAACACCGATGTACGCGGTCAAGCCTTGAGGTTTGATGGGTAAAACTGTGACTTTTCCCTTGGTTCAAGACGTAATAAACCTTCTGCCTTGGAGCCTTCTACCCTCTGCCTTTTGCTATCCCTCAAACCCACCCTATCTAAATAATGATTAATTAAGGCAAAGGACAAATGACGAATGACAAAGGACAAACACTATGACATTAGAAGCGCAAAAGCGATCACCCCTTAAAGTTATTTTGATCGGCTTGATTGCTTTAATTTTCATTGTTGCCTGTTCTATAGGCGTAACCTTAACTGTTTCAGGAGGAGAGATGTTTGCTGGAAAACGACCCACGAATCTTGGTGTTGAGTCAGGGAAATTAACCGCCTGTCCCGAAACGCCAAATTGCGTCAACAGTCAAGCTCAAGATGCCCAACATAAAATTGATCCGTTAACCTACAAATCAACACCAGCTAAGGCAATAGCTGACCTGAAAACCGTGATTGAGAACATGGAAAGAACCAAAATTATCACGGAATCAGAGAATTATCTCTACGCCGAATTCACGACTAAGCTAATGGGGTTCGTCGATGACGTAGAATTTTTCCTAGATGAAGGAGCGAATGTTATCCATGTTCGTTCAGCATCGCGTTTAGGACAATCCGATTTAGGCGTAAACCGCAAACGGGTGGAAACCATTCGCGCCAAATTCAACGAACTGCAAACCTAAGTGCAAATTCTCTGATGGGGTGACAAGCCGATCAAAAGCGGTTAAGTGGCTTGTCGCCCTGTCAGGGGGTGAAATCATCTTAGAATAATTAAAGTTAGTAAGGAACGGCAGGGTTTGCAATTGCCGAATCGAGAAAATGCTTTTATTCAACTGACAAAACTAACGGGTTACTTGCTGTCAGAGACTCACTCTGTTGGTAAGTCAAAAGCCAAATTCTTTCGTGACCTTGGCTTTAATGAAGATAATGTTGATAGTTTGGAGCAGGAGTTGCTAAAAATCGCTCGCTCTCAGGAGGTAACTGAAACTATTTCTAATGAACATGGTAGCAAGTATGTTTTGATAGGTACTATTAACACACCAAGGGGTAGAACAGTTAACATTCTGACTGTATGGATTATCGATAAAGAAAATCCTCGATTTGTTACCGCTAGACCCTTTATAGAAAGTAATGGATAGAGAGGATATGCTTAAAGAGTTAGATGTAGTAACATTAACGCACGATATTCGAGAACATGGATTGAACAGGGGGAGTAGGGGCGCGATTGTTCATTGCTATAAAGATGGACAGGCGTTTGAGGTAGAATTTGTCAGTGAAATGGGGGATACACTGGCTTTACTAACGTTGGAGAAAGCCGATATTCAACTTGAACGAGAAGCAATTCGAGGACAAGTTGGGAAAATTCTTGATACTTTACCCGCTGATTTATTGGTCGAGGTGCGAGATTTTGCTGAATTTTTACAACAGAAGCATCAGTGAGGTACTTCAGATCCCCGACTTCTTCAAGAAGTCGGGGATCTTGCTTGGATATACTATTACTTCATCAACCAGCAAATATGCTGTAACCGATGGGGACTCAAGACTTTTTCATGTCACGAGCCATTTGGCGGAACATATCCATGCTAGAATCGCTAGAATCAGCGCGGCGGCGCTCAAAACTGTTTGGCTGTGACTCACTCACTGGCTGGTTTTGAGGAGTTGGCAACGGTTCAGGAG
>CAZNNK010000434.1:0-6123 GCA_964574085.1 uncultured Coleofasciculus sp. | reverse complement strand
GGCGGTTATATTGGTTATGATAACCGCCATACGGGTCACAATACATTTAACCAACTGGGGTTAGGGATAGAAAGTTTAGGTACGGTTTGGGATTTTCGGGTGAATGGTTATTTACCTATTGGCGATACACGCCAGGGAGTTGGTGATGCTGGGGTGCGAGATATATTCTTTCGCCGCAATTTCTTGATTTTAGAACAGGGGCAAAATAAAGAAGCCGCCATGGGAGGATGGGATGCAGAAGTTGGGGCAAAACTTGCTCAAATTGGTACAGATGGGGATCTACGCGGCTATGGGGGATTGTATTGGTATGATGCGGAAGGGAGTTCAGAGATATGGGGATGGCGAGTGAGATTGGAAGCGCGTCCCTCAGATAATTTTAATCTGGGGTTGTCGTTGCAAAATGATGATTTATTTGGCACGAATCTGGTTTTTACCGTGGGGGCAACATTTCCCGGAAATCGTCCCCAAGGATTAGCGGATGAAGATGATCAAGTTTTGGCACGATTGGCTGAATCGGTACAGCGAACGAATGCGATTGTGATTGATCCTCAAGATGATTTTCAAGAGGTACCAGCGACAAATCCGGAAACAGGAGAAGCTTATGTATTCCAGCATGTTGTTTTGGGCGAAATGGGGGGAGATGGTACGTTTGAAAATCCCTTGGGTACTGTGGAAAACGGGTTAGATCAAACGGTGTCTGATGGTAATGATATTGTTTATGTACAACCCGGAACCAATCCAGGAATTCCACCGTTTACAATTCCTGATCAAGTCCAGGTGTTATCCACCGGTCCGATTCAGCAACTGGATACTGTAGAACGAGGGATCGTGCAATTACCGCTATCCGGTGCAGGGGTACTCCCCACGATTTCTCCCGGCGCGGCGGCTTCGGTAACGATGGGGAATCAAACTACCCTATCTGGGTTTGATATCCCTGATGCGGGTACGTTTGCGATTGAGGGGAGGGAGATTGATACAGTCACGATTCGGGAGAACGCGATCGCGAATTCAACTCAAGCGGGTATAGTGCTACTGGAGACGACGGGAAATGTCACCGTTACCGATAATAGTATTGATACGACAGGTGGTTCGGGTAATAGCGGATTTTTTATTGGCAATACAACAGGTTCGGTTGACCTCAACCTGGTCAGGAATCAGATTGTCAATACGACGGGCGATGGGATGGATATTGTTCTGTTGAATACTGAGGACAGCACAATAAGAATTTCTGAAAATATTCTGTCAAATAATCAATTTAACGGCATTGGCTTCGGATTAGCTAATGCTGTCAATGTTAATTTCAATATTAATGATAATACAATTTTGAACAATGGCAGTGCCGGAATTGTTTCTGAGCTATTCAGCAATTCTAATTCAAGCGTAACAATTATCAACAATGAAATTTCAGACAACCAGTTTGATGGGATTGTTATGACACTAACCGACAATTCCGAGGGAATAGTCATGATAAATAACAATAATCTTAGGGGCAATCAAGAAGACGGAATTGTCATGGGATTATTTGCAGATTCCGATGAAACAGTTACGATTGTAGATAATACGCTGTCAGGAAATCAGTTTAATGGAATTAACCTATTTCTAAGGGATAATGCCCAGGGAAGATTTAATATTACAAAAAATACTATTTTGAATAATCAGGTGGATGGCATTATATTCACGTTCCTAGAAGATTCCCGTGGAATGGTAACGATTGCCGAAAATACCCTGACTAGAAATCAGAGGCGGGGAATGACTGTACAATCTACGATGACTGCTGAAGGGGAAGTCATTATCCAAAATAACCTGATTTCTGATAACGAAACTCTAGGGATTGCTGGCTTGATGTTAGGGAACTCAAGTTTAGGAGTCACGATTGACAACAATGAGATGTTGAATAATGGTCATCACGGTATCGGTGTTAGCATTCAAGAATCTGCTACACTGAGACTGACAATCACTGATAATCAAGTTGATAGGAATGGCTTCCAGGGCGTTGACCTAAATTTTCCCCAACCCGATGGCATTTTTATAGACGCACTCAATAATGCAACGCTTCAACTATTGCTGGAAAGAAATACAGTAATGGATAATGCTCGTTTTGGTGCGTTTATAGCAGCGGAGAATCAGTCTGAAATTTTTGCGGGTGTCCGATTCAATATATTCACAGGAAACCCAGGCTTGATTAACAATGCCAATGATTTTTTAGTACAGACAGGAGCAGACCTTATTAATCCTGACCCGGAATCGACTATCTGTTTAGATTTAAGTAATAATACTAGCGAGAATGGCTTTTCACTAAATTACACCGATCCTGACAGTACCTTCAAAGCCGATACAACGGCAAATAATGGTGCAATTTCTATACCACAATTGCCTGTTGAGCCGCTAAAGGATTGTCCAGTTCCGTAGTGGCGTGGTACAGCTAAAAGGGTTGTATAGATAGATTGTAGTGGCGTGGCACAGCTAAAATGGTAGATTAGAATTGTAGGGGCGCAAGGCTTGCGCCCGGTTTAACCGTCAAATCTATCCCACAATTTTAGCTGTGTCAGTCCAGTAGGTTGGGTTGACGCCAGGAAACCCAAAAGAATCTAGGGCTAAGGTTCCCTACTACGAACCCAAGCTAATCTAGCAAATTAGGTGTGCCACGCCACTAGAATAGAGACGTAGGCTGCTACGTCTCTACCAGTTTTATTTGTTTAGGCTGTTTGCAAATCTAGCCAATCCGGAAAACTATTAACGAGAGTCAGTCCCTTGATTGGGATCGCCTTCTACACGCTTGTTTTCACCTTGGGCTTCTGCAATGGTTGCTGGATCTTTCTGAGAAGCTTGCTCTTCGGCTTGGGGATCTTTAGGCTGCATACCCGTTGTTCTAGCTCCCGCAGCGGTGGTAGTTTGTTTACCTTTAGATGTTATGTCTTCTTGTGGCATAATTACATTCTTAATTTCGACGTTATGACCCATCATAAAAAATTCCCAGAAAATGTTCCTCTTCCTAAAATAGGAGTTTGATTTATTAATCTCTCTATCTAAAGAATTAGTACGTTGACGCAATGGGGCTTGTGGGGTAGTGTGGCACACCTAGTCCAACTAGCGAAGCGAAGGGTCAACACTCAACACTCCCCAGCTTCAACTTGCCAACAACTGAGAAGGGGTGACTCGCCACAACTGTTCTAATTGTGACGCTGGCATAGTCAAGTATAAAACATCACCTGCTGCTAACGCGGTTTCCAATAAATCTCGACCGTGAAGCTTTTGATGTCGGGTTTCAATGTATAGAGGAACAAACTCAATATCCAGGGTTAAATCTCTCACCCGGCGTCCACAGAATGGATGCTTGAGCGTAATCGTTGTTGCCAACGCTACCCAAAGAGTATTCCCAGTCATACCATTCCCTAAAATACGCCCCCCTAAGGCGGCAGCGGCAAACGCAGGTGTGGCTAATTCAGTGGGACTAAGTACCACTTCAAAATTAAACACTTGCTGCACCCCTCGGGCAAATTGGGGGTCATGATTTCGCACCACGATGGGTAAATTGGGGGTTAAGGCTTTGGCACTTAAACTAATTTCGACATTGGTCATGTCGCTACTGGTTACGGCTAATAAGGCTTCCGCTGTATGGATATTCGCCGCTTTTAAATTAGTTGCCAAACTCGCATCACCGATAATCACCGGGACTCCCAAGGAACGGGCAACACCGAGAAATCGATTGTGGGTATCAGGTTCAATAACAACCACGTCATAGCCATGAGTATGCAGTTGATTCATGATCTGGACACCAATACCCCCCAAACCACAAACAATATAATGATGGCGGCTAGGAACACGGGCGGCATCTAAAAATTGACTAAACCGAGTGCCTAAAATAAAGTCGTTGAGTAGGGCGTAACAAATCCCAATCACACCCGCCCCAACTAGCATCATCACCGCCGTAAAAACTTTAATGCTGTCGGGGGCTAATTCTGCCACTTCTTCTTTTCCCCCCGCTCCGGTAATCATACCCACAGAAAAATAGAGGGCGTCAACAATTGAGGTATTCAACTGAACACTAACATAGGTGAGTGTAGCGATAAAAATGGTTAGCAGTAGGGCGAGAGTTCCAGCGAGAATGGGTTGACCATGGTGCTGAAACTGTTTCAGGTTAGTGAGAACCTTAAACAGTCGGCGTAGCCACAAACCCCGACGGCTGCGGACATTGGGTTGAGTGCCAACAATCAAGCGATCGCCCGGTTGTAACGTTTGTTCTTGCACAACAGCCGACACTAAACTCACCTGCCCTTTCCGGGGTCGGTAGTAGATCAACATCCGCGATCGATCGTCCCACAACTCACTCAACTGACGCCCGTTCCAGGGATGAGACTCATGAATGTATTCTTCGTGAATGGGCCACGTTTGATTAAAGAGTCGCAGTTGCCCAATCGCTTGATTCCCCATCGCAGCAAAGGCAAATACGGGGGCGGCTAATGCGGCGACACTGAGACTGACATGATTAGGCAGGATCTGATCCAAGCGATCGCCTAAGCTGTTGTTAAATAGCCGATTAATAATCCGAATCCGGGGATTGAGGACTCGGGCTTGGGTGAGAATCGCTAGATTCAAGGCATCATCGCTACAGGTGAGGACTAGAGTTTGCGCCTCCTGAATCCCAGCGGCGAGTAGGGTAGCGGCTGCCCGAAAATCGCCGATAATCAGATCCTGACAGTTACCCGGAACCAGGCGATCGCTAATTCCAACAACAGAGGCTCCCTGTTGCTTTAATAGTGAGAAAATTTGATAGCCAGTGCGACCCAAGCCACAAACGATGATTCGGGGTTTCATGAATTTGCTTTATCCACAGGCGGAGTTTTGCCTGGTCGTGTTTTGAACACCTATTTTCCTACAGATTTACCGCGACCATTGTAACCGAAGACACCAAGACTAGCAGAAATCCGGAAAAAACTGCTCCGGGTTGCTCATTTATC
Source organism: uncultured Coleofasciculus sp. (assembly GCA_964574085.1). Taxonomy (GTDB): domain Bacteria; phylum Cyanobacteriota; class Cyanobacteriia; order Cyanobacteriales; family Coleofasciculaceae; genus Coleofasciculus. Next base: position 1,165 of record CAZNNK010000434.1, on the reverse strand, counting down.
CGGCAAACAGGATAGCTTTTTTTGATCAGTTATCCGCCGCAATCCTTGTTTATTGACGAAAGGGAATCCTTACTCTAAAAGTAATAGTAATTGAATAAGTAACCGTTTATGACTAAGGCTCAGATTCCTCCACACCTACAAGAACTCAAGCCCAAGAGGTTTGATTGTGAAAAACAAGCGTGGACTCCATCAACCGATGTCGCCAGTGACACAAAAACCAGTGAACTAACACTGGTCACCTATAATATCTGGTTTTCCGACTATCATCGCCAACAACGCCACGAGGCAATACTGAAGCTAATTCAAGACTGCGGGGCTGACGCGATCGCGTTGCAAGAGGTGACACCACCCTCTCTCAAACTTATTTTAGAGCAAGACTGGATCAGAACCAATTATTATAGTTCCGACACCACCGGAGAAACGGTGAATCCTTATGGCGTTCTCTTGCTGTCTAAACTTCCCATTCAGCGGTTATTTTTCTGTGATCTGATTAGCCAAATGAGTCGCAAATTTATTTGTGCTCAATTGCAACTTAATGGACAACGATTTAATCTAGCTACGGCTCATTTAGAAAGCAAAAAGAAGTTTGCCCCCATCCGTGCTAGGCAGCTTGCTGATATTTTTCCCCTATTGGAAAATGCCGATCATGCGGTACTGATGGGAGACTTTAATTTTTGTTCCTCTTGGCAAGATGAGAACCGTAATCTTGACCCTCGCTATCAAGATCTGTGGGCAGTTCTTAGAGGAAATGAATCGGGTTATACAGAAGATACGGATATTAATGTTATGCGGTTACAGCAAAAACAGAAACACAAAAAAGTCCGTTTTGACCGCATATTCCTCCGTTCGGATTCCCCAGGTTGGCAACCGCAATCCATTGAACGCTTGGGATTGGAACCTATTTCCCCGAATTGTCCTCATGTTTTCCCATCTGACCATTTTGGTTTAGTTGGTCATCTAATAAGTAGGTAGGCACAATAAAAGTTAAAGGTGGAGATTGTCATTCGTCATTTGTTGATTGTTCATGGTTCATTGTTCATTGTTGATTGGGAATCATCTTCCCCATCTCCCTCATCTTCCCCAGCTTCCCCATCTCCCTCTGCTTCCCCAGCTTCCCCAGCTTCCCCAGCTTCCCCAGCTTCCCCAGCTTCCCCAGCTTCCCCAG
>CAZNNK010000433.1:0-6125 GCA_964574085.1 uncultured Coleofasciculus sp. | reverse complement strand
CCCATCTCCCCCATCTCCCCTATCTCCCCCATCTCCCCCATCTCCCCCATCTCCCTCATCACTCAAAACGTTCAGACTGGGGAAGCGGGCAAGATGCCCGCACTGCTGCTGCAAATTCACCACCAATGGGATGTTGCCGCAATCTTTAAACCGTGGTAATATCCTTCTCTTTTGCCGCTAACAAATCATCAATTTTAGCCGTGTACTTATCCGTCATTGTCTGAATCTGGTCTTGCAGATCACGGGATTCGTCTTCAGAAATTTCGCTCTTTTTCTCCTGTTTACGAACCGACTCAACCGCATCACGACGGATATTCCGAATCGAGACTTTTCCTTCCTCAGCTAACTTACCCGCCATCTTCACAAATTCCTGGCGGCGTTCACTGGTTAAGGGAGGAATATTCAGGCGCACGACTTGACCGTCATTATTGGGGGTTAAGCCGATATCCGATAAGGAAATCGATTTTTCAATCAGAGTCAGCGTACTCTTGTCGTAAGGTTGAATCGTAATCGTGCTAGCATCTGGCGTATTAATGCTTGCCAGAGACTTCAGTGGAGTGGGACTACCATAGTATTCCACCATCACTCGATCCAATAGACTCGCATTCGCCCGACCTGTACGAATGGTATTGAAAGCCCGTTGCGTTGCTTCAACGGCTTTCTTCATTTGACTTTCAGCATCAGCTAACTTCACAAAAACCTCCCACAATTGTTCCGACAGATTCTCCTTGAACAGCGCGGCGGATATTCCCCCGCCCTGTCAAATCAAATACCATAATTGGGATATTATTTTCCTTGCATAAGGCGATCGCTGTACTATCCATCACCCGCAGATCCTGAGCGAGGACATAGTTATAGGACAGCGTGTGATAGCGGCGAGCCTGGGGATTTAGCTGGGGATCAGAATCATAAATCCCATCGACTTTCGTGGCTTTAAAGATCACCTCCGCATCAATTTCGGCGGCTCGTAAAGCCGCTGTCGTGTCCGTGGTGAAAAAGGGATTCCCCGAACCTGCGCCAAAAATGACCACTCGCCCTTTTTCCAGGTGACGAATGGCACGGCGACGGATATAGGGTTCTGCCACTTCTTGCATCGCGATCGCGGTTTGCACACGGGTAGGTATTCCCATTTGCTCTAAGGCATCTTGTAGTGTCATGGCATTCATGACTGTGGCGATCATACCAATATAATCACCCGTTGCCCGATCCATTCCGCCAGCAGCCGCTTTCAAACCGCGAAAAATATTGCCACCACCGACGACGATTGCCATTTGGATACCACTTGCCACGACTTCGGCGATTTCAGCAGCGATGTCCTGAACAACCCCTGGATCTATGCCGTAGCTCAGTTTGCCCATCAAGGCTTCACCGCTAACTTTTAGTAAAACCCGTCGGTATTTCATCCCCATGCTACGACTCTTTCTTTCTTGACTATTGCCTTCCCCATACGATAACAGTCTACCGATAATTCTGACAGAGTGCTTTGACCGTGACGACGTTTAATTGCTTCTGTACTCCCAGACGTAGCATGCTACGCCTCTACATTGCTCCCTAGCGACGCCATACTAGGGGACTCCCCAGGGTGGGAGTTGATTTGGGCGAGATAGGTTCCCCAGCCAGTAACGCGGCGATCGCATTCTTGACGTAAGCTTCGGTGACGGCTTCGGGCTGTTGGCTATTATCGTCAATTTGACCTCTGTAGCGCAAGACCCCCTGTCCATCAATCACAAAGGCTTCTGGGGTTTTTGAAGCTCCAAAGCCTTGTGCCACGTCCTGAGTTGGGTCCCACAGGTAAGGAAAATTCAACCCTCTACTACTGGAAAACTGCTGCATCTGACTAAAACTATCTTCGGGAGATTGGTTAGCATCGTTGGAGTTAATGCCAATTAGGATAAATCCCTGTTCCCGAAATCGGGTTTGCAGTTGTTTGAGTCTGTCTACATAAGCGGCGGAGTCGGGACAGTTATTACTCAAAAAAATTACCACCACTCCTCGCCACTTTTCCAGATATCGGGATAGGTGGTGAACATCCTTATCAGTGCCTAAAAGCTCAAAATCGGGAGCATAACTGCCAATGGATGTGCCTTGTTTTTCCTTCAGACTCATATTATGTTACGGTGTGTGTTTGACAATGTATTCTTCGTTGTTTCCTTTTTCCCAATCCCGTGTGCCGATCATCCTGGATCAGGCGGTGAATTTCAGCCATCGTGACTACCTTTGTGCCAGAGTTTGATAGCCGATGAGTTTGTAAACCAGTTTAGCGGCTGTAAATTGGGAGACCACTGAATCAACCACGGGAGCCAACTCCATCACATCGCAACCGATTACCTGATGGGTTTCAAACAATCGTCGCAAAAAGGTTATGAGTGCATACCAATTCAGCCCACCCGGTTCGGGAGTGCCAACTCCTGGCATTGAAGCCGGGTCAATGCCATCTAAGTCAATGGTAATAAATACTCGCCCTGTTGGGATAGTCGCGATCGCTTCCTCTATCCAATGGGGATTTTGGGCAATGTGTCGCGCCCAAATTACGGGGATGGATTTTTGTTTAATTAAATCCGCTTCTTCTTGACAAAGACTGCGAATGGCGACGGGTAATGTCGGTAGTCCCATATCCACAATCCGACGCATCACACAGGCGTGATTATAAATTGAGCCTTCGTATTCGTGGCGTAAATCTCCGTGGGCGTCTATTTGCACCACGGTAAAGGGTTCGTGACTCTTTTGACGGTAGGCGTCTACAAGTCCCGTGGTAATACTATGTTCACCCCCGATCGCAATTACAAATTTACCATCATCGATCAGCCCAGATACGGTGTCGCGAGTATCAGTCAGCATGGTTTGGGCAGAAATCCGTTGTCCGCCTCTGGTATCTGCGATCGCGCCATGGGTATAAATCTTGGCGTCTTTACAGATCTCGTGTTCCAACTCATCATCGTAGTATTCTAGCTGGATTGACGCCTCCAAGAGCGCATCGGGTCCATTTTCTGTGCCTTTACGATAGGTTGTGGTTGCCTCGTAGGGAATCGGCAAAATAACCACTTGTGACGCTTTATAGGATGCCTGTATTTCCGATCCCAGGAACGGGATAACAGCAGCAGACGTTTGCACCAACATAGAGGACGCACCAAAAAATTGCTTAAGGTTAATTTTGACACAAGACGAGTTTTGAGTGTAGAGACAGGCTATAAGAATGGCTTTCCACCCTTGTGTGGTATACCATCTACACTCATGCAGCAAGCCCTAGGTAGGCACTATAAAAGTTAACGGCGAAGATCGTCATACTCGCTTCCCTTGAGAAGCAAGCTACGTCATTTGTCCTTTGTCCTTTGTCAGGGTTGGAGGAGCATTTACATAACTTAACAGAGTTGAGTTTATTTCCACCAACCTACTTAACACTTCTCTGGAAGCGGGTTTAACTCAGTTTTTTTCCCTTGGATCTCACAAAACGCTATTTTATTACAGAATGTAAATAGTAATCCTGTACGCTTGAAATCGTCATGACCTTTTCTTCCTCCACCCTATCCAAACGCCCTGAACTGGATACTCACATCTGGACATGGCGCGGGTTTCCCATTGCCTATCAAGTCCAGGGCAATTCTGGACCGGCGGTAGTGATGGTGCATGGCTTTGGCGCCTCTTGTGGACATTGGCGTAAGAATTTACCCGTATTAGCAGAATCCTGTCGATGCTATGCCATTGACTTAATTGGTTTTGGTGCCTCTGCCAAACCGATGCCGGGACTCGACGTGGAGTATACCTTTGAAACCTGGGGACAGCAAGTCCTTGATTTTTGCCGAGACGTCGTGAAGACGCCAGCGTTTTTGGTGGGGAATTCAATTGGCTGTATTGTAGCGATGCAAGCGGCTGTGGATTGTCCAGATCGGGTGTTGGGCGTTACCCTGATTAACTGTTCCCTACGAATGCTGCATGATCGCAAACGAGCGACGTTACCTTGGCATCGTCGCATCGGTGCACCCATGGTACAACAGTTACTGGGAGTTAAGTGGGTGGGGCAACTCTTTTTTCGGCAACTGGCGAAGCCACAGGTGGTGCGTAAAATTTTATTGCAAGCGTATCGCAAATCCGAGGCAGTGACTGATGAATTAATCGACTTGCTGATGAAACCAGCAGCTGATGTGGGGGCGGCTGATGTGTTTATCGCATTTACCCGCTATTCCGCAGGACCTCTAGCCGAAGACTTATTACCTCAGTTACAGTGTCCCACACTGATTTTGTGGGGAACTGATGATCCTTGGGAACCCATCGCACAGGCAAAAGAATGGGTCAATTTTCCCGCTGTGGAACAATTTGTCCCCTTAGACGGTTTAGGTCATTGTCCCCAAGATGAAGCCCCTGAGGTGGTTAACCCCATTTTGCAGGATTGGATTGCCCAGCATTCAGTTTAGTTTCGTCATTTGTCACTCTAGTGCAAGAAGACAGAAATAGCTGAACAGTTAATCAGCTATCATGCATTTAAATTGGGTATGAGTAGCGAGCAAGATGCTCGCACTACCTCCCTAACTATTGAGAATTTTTTCAAAAAAGACTATCCTTTGACTGGTGGGTAGATAGTAGAGAGTTGGAAACTCAGGACTAAGCAGCTATGGGTAAGCAAGCGTGCTAGAACACCAATTTAGTTATCTAACTTAACCCAACAATGTAACATTAACTACCAAATAACCCTTTTTGTTACTGTTGACTGTATCACTACCGCCATTTTGCAGCCTGCATTGACGTTCTAGACAAGGGGTGTGTCATGAGTACACAGGAGAAGCGAGGTCATGCTCAACCGTCACAGACCGAGAAAATCGCGACGGTCAGAAAGCTATCCAAACTCTGGGCAAAAAAGTATATCCAACAACACAGTACATCAGACAAAACGTGGCAGTCGAAGTCCCCAGGATTACGAGCCGTTATAGCGCAGCGGTTACTTGATTCGTTGCGATCGATAATGATTCAAGCCTGGACAAAAACTGAAGCCTTACTCTGCCAAGAAATTAAGCGACAAGGAATTAATTATCGCCTAATAGATCCTTGGCAAATTACTAAAGACACTTACTCAGTCTATGAGAAAGTATTGCTGGCTTATGCCGATCAAGTCGCCCCCGAACGTCTATGTTTATTTTTATCATCAGACTTAGGTCGTATTCGACAGAATTATACAGCCATTGATCCTAGAGTAATTGCGTTTGTTAGTATGCAATTTCACTACAGTGGTCAGTTGCTACTGAAATCCCTGTCACCTCAAGAACAAGCTACGGTTAAGGTTTATTTTCAGGTGATTGATGATTGTCTGTATATGCCTTTACAACGACTATACAAAACTGCCGCCAACTATGATAATCAATCATTAGCGTTGATTTCCCTGCGGCAAATCTTACCGGATCAAGTATTGATTGCTCAAGACATTGCCACCCGAATTAGCGATTTACATCCAAATTATCACTGTCATAGTGGTAGCTTGGTGAACCCTACGGTAAAATCTGCTAGTATTCGGGATGTGGAAATGTTCCAGATTTACCTGTGGCTTTGTGTCCTGGAAAAAAGTATTGCGCCCATTCAACGCGAATTGTTTCCCTTGTGTGTCATGCTTTACCCGACTTTAAATGTGGGGTGGGAATTAGTCCGGCAAATGATTCATCTGTTAGGGCTAGAATTTGGCAAACGTCTTTCTCAGCAGCAAATTTCATTGGTTTTACCCTATTTCCAAGTGTTATGGGAAATGTTTTCTCCTGAAGTATTTCCCGAACCTTTGCCCGTTACTGCGTTGGAAAATTCGGCATAGTTATCATTGGGTATCGTTGTCAAATTAATGTCATCTTGACAAATTATGTGGCGTCAGGACAAATTATTGTCATCTAACGGGCAGGTTGGTGTTCCAATTCAACCTTGCACAAGTTGACGTGTTAGCAAGAGGGGAGAAACTAAGCTGCTCGAAATTGCCTATGGCTGGACGGATATATCGAATTGGCAACGTAGTAGTGTAACATAATAACCTTGGTGCAGCCGATTAGTTTTTTCTAGAATTGATGTGTTGTCGTTGGAGGTTGGTAAATTCAACATCCCTACGCTACTGACGTGGAGCGTGGGGATTGTCGGACAAACGGCAAGTTAAACCGTTG
>CAZNNK010000432.1:0-6141 GCA_964574085.1 uncultured Coleofasciculus sp. | reverse complement strand
GGCTTATGTTTTAGTAGGGTTGGGAAGTAATCCAGGGAATCGTGATCAACTGCCGACGTCTGACTTTGCTCAGTTACTGGCGATTAATGACCTGAATGGAGAACCGTCTTGGACTGCGATCGCGGATTTGGCGGCGTATGAAGCTGCCAATAATCCCGATGGTGGAGATCCGGCAACTGGGGGAATTGATACCAACCCTTATTCTCTGCTAATTGAAGATAGCACGGCTTACGTAGTTGATGCAGGTGCGAATGCCCTCTTAAGCGTGGGCTTGAATGATGAAGAAATTGCCACAGAATCTGTCTTTAGTGATCGTTTGGTGACTAATCCCTTCAGTGGTGCTACGATTCCCATGGAATCGGTTCCCACATCGATTACCGTTGGTCCCGACGATGCCTTTTATATGGGCGAACTGACAGGCTTCCCCTATCCTGAAGGAGGGGCGAGGGTTTTTCGCCTAAATTCAGAAAATCAGCCAGAGGTGTATGCTGAGGGCTTCACGAATATTATCGATCTGGAATTTGATCCAGAGGGAAATTTGTTTGTTCTCGAATACGCCACTAATTCCATATTGTCTGGAGATCCAACAGGTGCTTTAATCCGAGTTGCCCCTGACGGAACTCGGACAACTCTACTCGATCAGGAATTACGTTTTCCAACTGCCCTAGCCGTGGGTTCTGATAATTCTATTTATGTCTCAAATAACGGCTTTGTTGGCGGACAAGGGGAAATCCTGCGAGTTGATCTGACCGATGAAACTTCAGTTCCCGAATCGACTTCTATTGTCGGGTTACTGGCGATTGGTTCTGTTGGTGTTGTCACCCAGTTACGGCGCAAACAAAAGTCCGCTACTGTGATAAAAAAATAAGATGAAAGCGAGATGTCGCGTTTCTCATAAGATGAAGGTGCAAGGCTTCATCGGTGTCAACTTAGGGCTGGAACCCTTACTTAATTAGAGATCCCCCCTAGCCCCCCTTTTTAAGGGGGGAACCAGAAATTAATCAAAGTCCCCCTTGTGAAGGGGGATTTAGGGGGATCTAAACTTTGATCGCTAGTTATACAAAGTCTTAAGTTGACACCAATGGCAAGCCTTGCGCCCCTACGTTCGCCTCTTCCATGGGTGTATCATCAGCACTGGGGATTGCTATGATATCGCTTTTTTTCACTCCCTTTATCCCTTGGGTACTTTTGCCTTCTACCCCTTCTGCCCTCGTGCTAAAGCCTTCTGCCTTATCCCAACCAAACGGGGGAAATTAACCCGGATTGAGTATGACAGCCAATTCTCAGAATTTAATTTCAGCCTTACGTCACGGTTTGATCGTCTCTTGTCAAGCCCCCGTTGACTCGCCACTCCATGATCCATTGGTGATTGCGGCGATGGCACAAGCCTCCGTGAATCAGGGCGCGGTTGGGGTGCGAATTGATACCCCTGCCCATATTCAAGCCGTGCGAAAGCAATGTCCGACAACGCCGATTATTGGGTTATGGAAACAGCAAATACCGGGTTCTGAGGTTTACATTACTCCTCAGTTTAATCATGCCCATGCGATCGCGTCAGCCGGGGCTGATATTATTGCTATTGATGCTACGTTACGACAACGCCCCGGCGGGGAAACCCTCTCTGACTTAATTCCCCGAATTCACGCGGAATTGGGTAAGCCAGTTATGGCGGATATCGATACGATTGAAAGCGCAACCGCCGCCGTGAACGCTGGGGCTGATGTTGTAGGAACAACCCTTTATGGTTACACCGCCTCAACCCAACATCTTCAACCACCGGGATTTGAACTTTTGTCCCAAATTGTCGAACAGTTAGACGTGCCAACCATCTGTGAAGGGGGGATTGCTTCGCCCCAGATGGCACAACAAGCCCTCCAGTTAGGTGCTGATGCTGTGGTGGTGGGAACAGCGATTACGGGGATTGACTGGCAGGTTCAAGCTTATCAAAAGGCGATGAGGGATGGTTATGAATTATGAATAATTCATTTGCATTTCCTATTTTCGCCGATTTACGGTAAAATGAAGGGTTTTTTTCGGGTATTTCTATTGCCCATGCGATCGCAAAAGTGAAAAAATGTAAATAGAGCGGTAGTCCGCGACTAGGGGTATTCGGGTTCAGGTGCGAAACAGTCCCAGGTTCAGCGCGGGATGGTAGCGATTGGCACACAGACTTGCGATCGCTCAACCGGGCGTTGACCAAGATTGTAAAGAATTGCAACTAATGTGCATAACCTCTAGCCAAGTGGACGTATGAAATAGTGGAGGTGATGGTTATGCTGACATTCTTGATTTTGATTGCCTACCTTACAGGTTCTGCAATTTTCCTCGATGTGTTGTTTAAAGAAGAGTTAGAACATTAAGGAGGTAGATGCGGCGACAAATTTTGGCTCTTTCAGACTAACTATGATAAATTAATAAAAAATAATCTCCATAATCCTTGCTACGCAAGAATCATGGAGATTAAAAAAAGCAATTCTAATAAAACAGGCTTTTGATTCTGTTGGAGCCTTTGCTATTTAAGGGTTTAAGCTCATTTAAATTGCTAATTTACCATAACCAGTCTAAGAGAGCCCAAATTTTTCCGAATTAGGCAGTGGGTTGTTCGGGTTTAGTGCAACTTTTCCATCCTAGACTTTGGTTCAGTTATCAAAACGCTTGGTATCTTTCATGACCCATACTATATATAGCACTACGCATTGAGGTTAGGACAATAAAATTGGGTGAAAAGGCAACAGGCAACAGGCAACAGGCAACAGGGGAATGTCCTAACCTATCCGTAGTGCTATACTACCCTTTTACCGTTGGTAAATTGTACAAAAGTTGTTTAAACTGTTCCTGAAAAGCATCTCGGCTAAATTGAGCCAGACATTGTTCTCGCAACCACTCCCCATCACAGCGCTGATCCTCGCCTTTGAGGATTTCAATACAGGCTGTTGCTACGGCGTCTGGATCACGGTGCGGTACTCGCCAGCCTAAACGTCCATCTTGTAAGGGATCAGCCGATCCATCGGCGTCCCCAGCTAACACAGGTTTACCACATGCCATGGCTTCTAGATAAACAATACCAAAGCCTTCTTGAGAGGGCATGATATAAGCATCAGCCACTCGGTAATGTTCCACTAAGTCACTGGTGGGAACAAACCCAGCAAAAACCACGCGATCGCGAACACCAACTTCTTGAGTCAATTGTGCTAATCTAGGCTGATCATCACCGCGCCCAATAACTAAATATTTCACATCTGGGAAAACCGCCGCGATTTTGGGGAGGGCGCGAATCGTCACATCCACTCCCTTATAAATATCCCCTGACCAAAGACGTGCTACAGTCATTAGTACTTTAGCCCCTGCCAAATCATATCGCTGAATTAACGCTGGAGACTTGTCACCCGGAGTAAAGGCATCACCATCCACCATACAAGGTAAAATCTTTATCTGAGAGGGATTTAAGTCATTCGCCGCACAAGCGCGATCGCGACTGTAGCGACTAATTGTCCAGATTTGAGCCGCACCAGCTAACGCCTGACGTTGGGAATTGGGTAATTCCTGCCAAACTTCCTTACCATACGTCAAAACGGTGTAAGGAATACCCAATGGCTGACAAAGAAACTGAATCAGAGGGGCTAAGTTAATATGACCACAGAAGACATGCTTGGGGCGTTTTTGCCATAAACAAAGTCCCAGCGCTGCGGCTAACCGCAGACGCCCTAGCATGGGGGGTTTGGTTTTCAGGTAATGGAATTGTAGACAGGGAACATCAAACGGATTGTCGCAATCTGGGCTATCCCGGAGTAAAAATACCTCAGTCTCTATCTCCGCTTCAGATTGAGCCTGAATGGATATATACGCTTGTAATATATTTTTGACGTAGGATTGAATACCGCCTTCAATGGCAAAAATTTCTAGAAAAACAAATACATCATGAGTTGGGGTATTCTTTAGAGTTGTCAATTGTGTCTGTGTCCCCTACTGACAAGTTCAACTGAAGAAAGCGGAGTGTCCTATCTGTCTCAACGACAGTTCCGGGAAGGAAAAGCGAGTCCAATCTAGTGAGTTGACAAATGCAACCCAATTTATTAAGATTTAAGTTTCGGGTTTCCTCAAATTAACCCAATCGACCCACACCACAGGTGAGTAAAATTTATCACCCTAAGTACAGAAAATCAATGGCTTTGCGTTATCACCAAGCTTATCGAGCATCTAAGCTGAACTAGCAATAAGCTATCATGCATTTAAATTGGGTATTAGTCGCGAGCATCTTGCTCGCACTACAAGGATGAGAGCTATTCTTAACATTACATTAAGCTGTCACGCATTTAAAGTGGGAATGGGTAGCGAGCAAGATGCTCGCCCTACAAGGATTTCGCCATTATTGATATTAAGGTTGAAATACCAAACAGCTTAAGTCAAGACTAGGCGTAAAAACTACCTATCCGGAGACTGCGCCTCTCTCTTATGTTAGAAAATTGGCTCTCCCTTACTTAAGGTTATAAATTTTACTAATGTGTGTGTCAATTGGCTTGATTTGAGGAAAACCCAGCTTCTAAGCCTGATAAGTTGGGTTTCCTTTGTCAACCCAACCTACAAGCATTACACTGAAGTTCCCCCAGCAAAAAAATCAAAACTGCCTCACCGTGCGGCTTTCCGCGATTTTTTTAGCCGCCCTACATGGGTACGATTTTTGAGACTTTAGCGTTCAAACCCTTACGGTATAAGGCTTTAGCCTTGGTGCAGTACATTTGTATGGTGGAAGCTTCAGATTACACTGTAGAACTTTAGCTGAATTCATAAAATTTTATTATTACCTTAACTCCGGGAGAGCCAAATTTTGTAGAGAGAAAATCCGGAAAAGTTTCCTCTAGATAGTAGAAGGAATCGTGAGGCTCTTCAGAGATTCAGCCTGAGAAACTCATCTCGTTCAGCACCCTTTAACTTAGCTTGACAGGATTAAGAAGCAGGGTTGTTTCTTCCAAAGCGAATAGAAGTTTACAACTCAGAAAATTTAAGATGCCATTACCTCCGTATGATCAGTTGTTACAGAGATTAAGTCGGCTGATTTCGTATCACCCAGATTTTGCTCCTACTTTACAGACATTAATAGAATATCTGCAAGACACACGCCAAAATTATGAGAACTGGGTTCTGAAGCAATTGGACAGCTTAGATGACGAAGACGAAGATGAAGATTATTATCATTAGCCAAGTCGCCTTGAAAAAAGGTTGGAGATGAGCTAGAAAAATAATTAAGCTTTACGCACATCGACTTATAATAGTGGCTTGATTAAACCGATAAGGCTGTCTAAGTATAATCTTAACTCTCTGACCACTTCACTAGGCATATTTTCGGGAACCCTCTGGTCTTTGATAAACTCGAACGCTTTCAGATACATATTAGGTTGTAGAGTGAAGGGAATTTTTGATTCCATGTGCGCTTTTAATAACAAATTTTTACTTCCTGAATCTAAGCAGTGATGAATCAAGTACAAATATTTTCTTATGTCCTTGGTAAACTGTTTTAGCTGATGATGTGAATTTGTCCCACCACTAGGTTCCTCCAGCTCTGCATACTTCCTCAGAACGTATTCTGCGGCTTCTTTTGCTAAAGCTTTTTGATGACGAGCATTTAGCCATTTAGCTGCTTGTCGGCTATAACTCATGCGACCTTCAAACTCTGTCGCTATTCCCTTTAGTTGCCCAATAAAATCATCGAAGCGCTTTACGCACTTTTCTAACTCCACTTTTTCAGCTTCGAGCCTTGTCAGCTCAGACTCGTAGGTGCTTCCCTGGCGGCGAAGCCGTTCAATTTCATCTTCTTTTTCTTTGATGGCGTCCACAAAGCTTTCTTTTGATTTTTCGGAACCTTCCACTAAATCTTCTATTACTTGAGAAGAATTGGGAACAGTTACGTCTGCCAATTTTAAACCCAAAACGTTGCAAATTTTCCTGGCACTACTACTATCAACTCCCCACCCCTTAAAGAAGCGTACAACTGTTTTCCTGTCTAATTCAGCTTTTTCTGCAATATTATCGTAAGTCAGACTCTTGCCACAATTGCCTCCTCCATTTGCTTTGGCTTCTTGAAGCAGCTCTATTCCGTAACTGGTAGCAGGAATGCCGCGTTTTTTGCGTTTTTTCGTCATGGAC
>CAZNNK010000431.1:0-6164 GCA_964574085.1 uncultured Coleofasciculus sp. | reverse complement strand
GCATAGGGGCGAATAAACCACCATAGTAAAGGAGATAGCCATCCCCGCATTGTCACCGAAAAGGACACATACGTTCCGCACAAGCCTGACTCCACCTGATACGTCACTCGATTTTCCACTCCCGGAATTGCCAGCATCCGGACGCTAATTAATTCACCCGGCAATACCCGTTCGACAAACACTCGCACCGGAATGGGAATCAGGCGCGTTACCACCTGGTAAATCAAGCCAGGTTTCGGGATTAAGCCTCTCGGTGCATTTGTACTACAGAGCAAAGGATTCCAAGAAACATCTGCCAAATTGATTAATTTTTGCCACAGAACATCTACCGGAGCATTACTGAGGGCGCGATAAGTCCGAAAGAGGGAAAATTTGCACCAAAGCCCCTCTTGACCTGCGATTAGCTTAAATGAAAAATTTAGGATCACAGCACGCCTCCTATCGCGACGCTTCAGCATTGTTTATCTTAGCAGGGGTTTGGGGAGTCGTAAGACCCACGCTGTAACATAAGATTCAGCGCTCTCGAACACGACTCCCCAAGGTCAATTTAGGTAACTCAATTTTTGTTACCATAAATTGACATTTAAAGCTACACAGTTGACTGGTAAATGCTGTATAATAGGAGTATGCTGACATTTAACTATCGTTACCGAATCTATCCAGATGCCGCTCAAGAACAACGATTGATTGAGTGGATGGAAATTTGCCGCCGTGCTTACAACTATGCACTGGGGGAGATAAAGGATTGGTGCAATAGTCGCAAATGGAAGATTTAGACTATAGAGTTAGCGCCAAAGGGATGTTGGGTTCTTCAATGCTTGATGCAGGGTTTGGTCAATTCCGTACCATTACCCAATATGTGTGTTGGAAGCGTGGAAAGTTTTTTGGTGTTGTTGATGCCAGAGGCACTTCTCAGGAGTATCCTGAATGTAAAGGTGAAGTCAAAAAAGACCTGAGTGTTCGGGTACATGATTGCCCTCACTGCGGTTACAAAACCGATAGGGATGTTGCCAGTGGTCAGGTAATCAGAAACCGAGGAATAGAGCAAATTAACTCCGCAGGACTTGCGGATAAGGAAACTGCCTGTGCAGTCGATCTACCGGGGGTTGGTGAAAACCAACCTAGGCAAGTGGCACAATCCCCTGAGCTTCGACAGGCTCAGCTACCGCGTAGTCGAAGGGGAGTAACCAGGAAATCCTCAAAGTGATTTGAGTGAGCAACACACCATAATTTCCAATTTGGTGTGGGAGGATGTCACAATAAACCCTGGAACCCTGAAAATGCTTAACTGTAGCCTTCAGGTTTAGGTAATACTGTATTTACTATTGAAATTATGACCGCAGCTAAGACACCAACCACCAATCCTAATCGTTCCTTACCTGCCACTGACTCTAGGGATAGAGTGAAGCAATTCATGCAGCAGATCCAAGACACTATTTGTGAGTCCTTGGCACAGCTTGATGGTGCAGGTCAGTTCCAGGAAGATTCTTGGCAGCGAGAAGAAGGAGGCGGGGGTCGTTCTCGTGTGATTCGGGATGGTGCTGTCTTTGAACAGGGGGGTGTTAATTTTTCTGAAGTCTGGGGAAATCAACTTCCGCCCTCGATTTTAACCCAACGTCCCGAAGCCGCCGGTCATGGCTTCTATGCCACGGGTACGTCCATGGTGCTGCATCCGCGCAGTCCCTATATCCCCACGGTTCACTTAAATTATCGTTACTTTGAGGCGGGACCGGTTTGGTGGTTTGGTGGCGGAGCCGATTTAACGCCCTACTATCCCTTTGGCGAAGATGCGGCTCATTTCCATCAAACCCTAAAAGCCGCCTGCGACAAGCATCACGCTGAATACTATCCTGTATTCAAGCGCTGGTGTGATGAATATTTCTATCTCAAACACCGTCAAGAAACACGAGGCGTTGGCGGACTATTTTTTGATTATCAAGACGGAACTGGGGAATTGTATAAAGGTCCTCACCCGGAAAAACCAGCCGCCATCTACAGCCAGGAACTGGGGGCGGTAGAACCCCGAACCTGGGAACAATTGTTTGCCTGGGTGCAGGAGTGCGGTCATGCCTTTTTGCCTGCTTATGTACCAATTGTCGAGCGGCGGCGGGGAATGGACTATGGCGATCGCCAACGCAATTTCCAGCTCTATCGTCGGGGTCGGTATGTCGAGTTTAACCTCGTGTATGACCGAGGAACGATCTTTGGCTTACAAACCAACGGACGCACCGAATCGATTCTCATGTCTCTCCCTCCCTTAGTGCGCTGGGAATATGGTTACCAACCCGAACCGAATACACCAGAGGCTGAACTGTATGATACCTTCCTCAAACCTCAAGACTGGGCAAACTGGACTCCTTTAACCGAAGCCGAATAGCACGCTCCTTAAGGCTGGTGGGCAACTGGCAACCCATTGGTGTCAACTTAAGGTAGAAAGTCAGGCGAGTGGGAGAGTGGGTGAGGAGAAGAGTGGGTGATCCCAAGAAGAAATCAACCCCATTCTTGCCCCTTGATAGTCATCTTTACCAAAATTTGGCAGAAAAATAGCTTTCCCTTTATCCTGACCTCACTGGGGAGTATGTACAATACAGAAGAGATTGCTAATGTAAAGACCAAGCATGGCAATCTTTCTAGGGTGAGTTACACCCAATGTTAAGCCTGTGGACTGGTCAAGTGCTGTCACTGCTAGGATGAAGCAGGAAGTAAGCACCAAACGTGTCTCTTTGTGGAGAACTTTGGGTAAGTCTTCTGTAACAGATAAGTAGCGTAGGTTGCCCAATTAAGTTACTTGTTGCTTCAACCATTCGCCCAACGCCTAAGTAACGGAATTGATCGCCAAACCCTGTATGGCTCCTCTTGTGATGTCAAGGGGAGCTACTGCTGCTCAAGGAGGTCTTTTATGATTCATATTGATCAAAAAACACACACGACCAAAGATGGTACAACGGTTATTGTTTTGGCGCCCATTGGACGTCTGGACATCACCACGGCTTGGCAATTTCGCCTGAAATTACAAGAATGCATTTCCAAACTCAGCCGTCATGTGGTAGTTAATCTCAGTCAGGTTAACTTCATTGACAGTTCCGGTTTAACCTCTCTAGTTGCGGGTATGCGCGATGCGGATAAGGTCAAAGGTAGCTTTCGCATCTGTAATGTCCATCCCGAAGCCAAACTGGTGTTTGAAGTCACGATGATGGATTCCGTGTTTGAAATTTTTGAAACCGAGCAAGAAGCTTTGGAAGGTGTACCCCGGAGTATGGCAACCTGAACCAAGGGATTCATACCCAAGTTTTGATGTAGGTAGTTCACTCCCAAACAACCTGTACAGGAGAATAGTCCCGATCAAGTCAGTAGCTTAACCGATTACAGTGGCAGTTCCCCAGCAAAGTCTTGACGTTTGGTAAATCGAAATGGACCGAGTAAGGCTCCCCAAGTGGCTTTTCCGGTACTGGGGTCGATGCCTTTATCGTAGCTGCGAAATTCATCGGCTGTTGCTTCAAAGCCTAGAGAGACTTGGTAAGTATTGCCCTGATAACTAAAGCGACAAGGGCGATCGCTGGCTGAAGTCGTGGTAAATTCATAATGATTTAAACCGATTGGCTGCATCTGCACGTTCAGACGGCAATCGGGTAAGACTGTAATATCTTCGGGGGTAAGCTGCTGCAATAATTCGGGATGGCAACCTGCACCGCGAACAGCGTCTGGGTCTTTGATCTGATAATACTGTATCTGTAGTTGGTCGCTTTGATACAGCCGCAGAATCCGTTGACGGTAGGGGCGATCGAGGTGAGTAATCGGTGCTTGTTCGGCAAAGAGGGTGAGGCTATCGTCGCTAAATAAGGGAATGGGTCGTTGCCAGAGGTGTAAGTGAACATACCAGACGGGTTCAGCCAACGCCTGTTGTTGGTTGTCAAACTTACCAGCCATATAGCTTGCCAGGGTAATCAGTTCTGGCGGTAGAGTCATGAGTCGAGGATTAACATTAACAGACTACATTGAGTTAGGTCAAGCCAAGAAACATTATACTAAGTGGGCTGGTGGAAATAAACTGGTAAGATGGAAGGAATGACTCGATTGAGATTCTATCCCCTAGGGTGAAACTCAAGCGAGACAATGGTAAAAAATATCCTTTATATTTTGCTCTGTGAGTAACGTTCGCACCGTCTCGGATACAAAACGAGATTTTTATAACTATCACACCCGTCCAATCAACTCGATTTACCGACGGGTGGTAGAAGAATTGATGGTCGAGATGCATTTGCTGGCGGTCAATGTGGATTTTAAGTATGATCCCATCTATGCTTTAGGTGTGGTCGCCTCCTTTAACCGCTTCATGCAAGGCTATCGACCGGAACGGGATAAAGAATCCATTTTTAACGCCCTTTGTCAGGCGGTGGGAGGGAATCCGCAACAGTATCAGGAGGATGCTGAAAAACTGAAAGCCGCAGTCGGGCGTTTATCGGGGCAAGAACTGGTTGACTGGTTTGGTTCACCAACACCCTTAGAGGGGGCTGAGGATATACATACCACGGTTGCCGCGATCGCAGATAATCCCAGGTTTAAATACTCTCGCCTGTTTGCCATTGGCTTGTATACCCTTCTGGAACAGGCAGAACCGGAGCTAGTTCAAGATGCGAAACAGTCGATGGAAATGCTCCAGCGAATCGGTGAGACTTTGCATCTTCCCCAAGAGAAACTCCAGAAAGACTTGGAGTTGTATCGCAGCAACCTGGAAAAAATGGCTCAAGCCCAGATTGTCCTGGAAGACGCGATCAAAGCCGATCGCAAAAAACGGGAACAACGGGAACAGGAGAAAAAGAAAGCCACAACTGGGTCTAGTGATTCCCCAGAATCGACGACAGCATCGTGACATCAATCTGGAGATGGGAAGGACGGAATCCAGAACGATGAAAACAGAGGGATCGAATTTTTAGATCCCTCTGAGCGTTCAAAGTAAAGGTTGTAGTCGTTCCATAAGCTGCTTGTCGGAGACAACTCCCTCAATCCGTTCTACCGCTTTGCCATCCTTAAACAGAACCAAGGTAGGCAGAGCTTCAATATGATGCTCAGACGCAATCTGGGGATATTTGTCTGTATCAATTTTGACCACTTGTAACTTACCCTTGAGCTGAAGACCGACTTGTTCGAGGGTTGGTGCGATCATCTGACATGGACCACACCAGGTCGCGTAAAAATCGACCAATACGGGTACATCCGATCCAGAGAGGAGTTCCTGAAAACTGGCAAACTGTTTTTTAACTGCCATAACAAAACATCACGGTTATTAGTTGTTTGGCTCGATTCTAGTGCAAAATGCTAAGAGCTGACTTCAGCGAAGAGAGAGAGGTATTGTTTATGGAAGCATCACAGACATCTGCCCAACTCCGCGATCGCGTGGCGATTGTCACTGGGGCATCACGGGGAATTGGTCGCGCTGTGGCATTGGCATTAGCTGCAGAGGGGGCGAAGGTGGTGGTTAACTACGCCAGTTCCAGTGGCGCGGCTGATCAGGTTGTCGCCAAAATTACCGAAGCCGGAGGAGAGGCGATCGCACTTCAAGCAGATGTCTCGAAACAGGACGAGGTGGAGACTCTGGTCAAGGAAGCGAAAGACAAATTTGGTCGCTTAGACGTACTGGTGAATAATGCTGGGATTACCCGTGACACCCTGCTGATGCGGATGAAACCCGAGGATTGGCAGGCGGTGATTGACCTGAATCTGACGGGCGTCTTTTTATGCACACGGGCAGCCAGTAAAATTATGCTCAAGCAAAAATCAGGTCGGATTATTAATATTGCCTCCGTTGCTGGACAAATGGGTAATCCAGGTCAGGCAAATTATAGCGCCGCCAAAGCGGGAGTGATTGGGTTTACCAAAACTGTGGCGAAAGAAGTCGCGCCTCGCGGGATTACGGTGAATGCTGTGGCACCGGGATTTATTGAAACCGATATGACCAAAGAGATTAAATCTGAGGATATTATCAAATATATTCCTCTCGGTCGCTATGGCAAGCCAGAGGAAATTGCGGGCATGGTGCGGTTTTTAGCCGCTGATCCCGCCGCTGCTTATATTACCGGGCAGGTGTTCAACGTCGATGGCGGTATGGTGATGGCGTGAGCGGCTGTAGGTTCGTAGTTGCGCTTTAGCGCCATAAACGCCTGTAT
>CAZNNK010000430.1:0-6173 GCA_964574085.1 uncultured Coleofasciculus sp. | reverse complement strand
TCCCCCTACACAATCAATACCGCTCCCAATACGGCTGAAAACCACGCCGCTTCAAAATATCCACCTCCAACCGCTGAATCCGATTCGTCAACTGCGGGTTCGGCGTTCCCGTCTCCGCCTCCTGTTCGGAGTTCAGCGCCTGAAACTCCTCCAAAGCCGTAAACGGCTGATCCAACGCCACATTCAACTCCGCCAGCGTTTGACGCGCCGCCAGATAATTGGGATTAATCTCCAACACCCGCTCATAATAAGGTTTCGCCTCCAGATAAAGCTGCTGGGTAAAACGAACTCCACCCATCGCCATCAGCGCCCCAATATTATCCGGTTCCCGCGCCAAAATCGCTTGATACGCCTCACTCGCCAGTTCAAAATCCTCCAGCGCCAGGGCGAGTTCCCCCTTGACAAAATACGCACTTAGGTTATCAGGATTGCGGGCAATTAACTGCTCAACTTCAGCCTTTGCCAACTCCGGATCTTCCTCCGCAATCACCTGTAACCGCCGCAGTTGAACGGGTGTATTATCGGGATCAACCTGTAATAGCGCCTCATACAACGCCATCCGTTCTGCATCTGGGGGTAAAACACCGACTAAACTAAATAACTCTGGTGGTAAATCCGTAGCAGGTTTCGTCGCCAACCATTCCTCAAGTACCGCCTCAGCTTCCGATTGAGAAATCCGTTCGGTTTGATAGGCGATCGCACTCCGTCCCAACTTCACCAGTAAATCATTAGGATTACGGGCGATTAACTGATCATAGATCGCGATCGCCTCATCCGGACGCCCTTGAGCCAAACGAATTCCCGCCAATCCCCGCAAGGCGCTATTCACCACATCAGAATTCGGGTTCCGTTCAATCAGCCCCTGATACCGCCGCGCACTCGCTTCTAAATTCCCTTCCCGGCGCTCAATCTCAGCCAACAACAGTTCCGGTGTAAAATCAGACGCCCCGGCTTCAGTAGCAGTATACGCCGCGATCGCTTCCCTCGCTTCCGCCAACTGATTCTCTTGAATCAGCATCTGCGCCACCCGGAAATACAAAAACGGCTCATCCACACCCGCATTAATTAACTGCTGATAAACAGGTAATAACGCCGGATCAGGCGGATCTAAAGGAATCAACGCACTCGCCAACGCCCGTCGTTCCGCCGCTTCCGACGGTAACGGTTGTAGCAGTGAAAGCAGGCGCTGTCGTAACTCACTCCGAGAAATACGCCCCAATTGACTCTCTAACGCCAACTGCTTCACCACCAAACTCCGGTTATTCGGTTGCTGCTGAACAAGCTGCTGATAAAGATCCAAAGCCGCCGCCCGTTGAGACGGTAACTCACTCAAAACATCCGCCACTTCCTGCACTAATGCGAATGTTGGATTCTCAGTCTCAGACAGAACCTGACGATACAGCGCCACCCCTTGTTCATACAAATCCGTGCGGCGTTGGTTTCGCCCAATCGAAGTCAGCGCCCGGGCTAACGGTAAAGCCGCATCCGCTTCACCCCGTAAAGGTTCCAACGTTGCTAAAGCTTCATTAATCTGTCCCGTCGCCGCATACGCTTGGGCTAAATCCGCACGCAATTGCGCCTGTTGGGGGGATTGTCGCAGTTGATTCTCCAGAATCTGCACCGCTTGAGCCGCATTCCCCGTTTCCCGCAGCGCCAGGGCGTAAGCCCCCGCGACGTTACCGGGAATTTCTTCACCCGTGGCTTGATACCGATTAAATAATTCTAACCCTTGCTGATAATCACCACTGTAGGTATAAATTTGAGCCGCCCCCAGAATAGTTTCCGGTGAAGGATTATTCGCCAACAGTAACTCATAATCCGTTAACGATTCCGCAAACCGCCCTTGATAGCCTAACAGTAACGCCCGCTTTGACCGAGATTGGGTATCATTAGGATTCTGGTTTAATAAGCCAGTTAAAGCTTCAATTCCCTGTGCTTGCCATTCTTGGCGATAAACCCCCATCTCACCCACCGCTTCCAGGGCGGTTTGATTCGTGGGTTCTCGCTCTAGCACATCATTATAAGCATTCCAGGCTTCTTCAATCCGCCCCCGGCGTTGATAAGCAATGGCTAATCCTAACTTGGCGTCTAAAGATTGGGGATTACGGCGTAACGCCCCCTCAAAAGCTTGAATCGCATCATCCACCCATCCTTTCTCCAAAAGCGAGTACCCCTGACGCACCCCGGCTGGAACCCCCTGGGCTTGAGCCGCAGGTACAGTAAAATTAATTGGGGCGATGGGTAATCCCCCGGCTAATCCCAACATTAGGAAACAGGCTAAGACACGGAACCACCGGGACGAGTTTTGGTTTTGAGGAGAGGATAAAATTGGTGTTTCAGCTAACTTGTTTTGTGCGTTCATAGGGTCAAAGGCGTGAAAAACTGTAGAGTCGTCGTTAATACTGAGAAAGCACCCAATTAAGGATATAGCTGAAAATCTGTTTTAACCCGGAATCCAAAAATTGTCTCCGAGAAGCCTTCTCGTTCTTGTAGCGTTACCCCCGCCCGTAGATTCGGTGAAACTCGGATATCGTAGAATAATTCCCAAACATCATTATCTTCCGAAAAACCGCGACCAAACGCATAACCGAGTCCCAGGCGATCGTCTTTAAGAAACAGATCTAAGAAATTGAGTCCGAAATTATACGTCTCACTACTCTCATCGCGATCGCTATTTTCTAACCAACCATAACGGGCAAACAATCCTAACTTAATTTCCGGGATAAAATATTCCCCATTAATCCCAAAGGCATTTTCGCGATCGCCGTTTCGGGTACCAAAGACGCCATCCCGCCCTGTATCTTCGTTTGTGGCGTAGGTTGCCCGTATAATACCATTCCCCGCCCGGAAACCAATCTCACCCGCAAACGCATCTAAGTCAAAGTCTCCCAAATTCCGATTTGAGGAAAACACAGCCGCTTTCGCTTCCACATTATCAGTAATATTCCAATTCAATAACCCCCCAATCCGAGAACCAACACCTGTAGACGCTAAAGCTGGATTGGTTTGAAATAGGGGATGGAAGAAATGGGTGGTACTATCCTTAGCGAAACTATTGCGGTCAAAATAAGACGTTAAATCCATTAACCCCGCAATTAAGCGCAAATTCGGATAACTGGGGAGAGAACCGGCAAAATACAATTCACTCAGACTAAATCCATCCCCTTCCGTCCCAGCAAAATCATCCCCTGTGGCTAAATCAACAATAGCACCAAACAAGGCATTGGGCGATACTGGATAAATCCCCTGCAATCGTAACCGCGCCGAAGCATCTTCCTGCTGGAGATAAGCGCCTTGCACATCGAGTGTCGGCGTTAATGCTTCATTTTCCGGGGGAGAATTCTCCGGAATTAACGAACCATCGGGTTCATCGTCATCAGATTGGGTGAGTAAGATGGATTCAACCGAATGTTGAGCAGGTTCCATCACTGGTGGTTTTGGAAACGCCCTATTATCTACTGTTGATTCCTCCGCGACGGTTAAGTCTCCAGGGATGTGGTAATCAACCGAATGAATCAGGGGTGCAGGTTTTGGCAGTTTTGGAACAATCGCTTCGGGTACTAAACTGGATTCGTCACCCCCAGCGAATTCAGATGACGGGTGATGTTCAATCTTCTCCTGTACCGTCGCGACTACGGGAGGTTTTGGGGTGATGGCTTCGACGACTAGATTGGGTGCATCGGTTTGTGTTATCGGTAATGGCAGATAATGTTCAACGGAGTTTTGCACCGCAGCTACCACCGGGGGTTTTGGCGCGATCGCCTCCGCGACTGACGTGGGTTGATCTCCCTCTGCTATTGTCTGAGAGGGTGGAAACTCAGAATCAGCGGAACGATTAAAGTCGAGTAACTGATGCTGACGGCTAGAGGTGATATCTACAATCTCAGAGTTATCTGACTCGACTGTTGGGGAAGCTTCCTCATTCGCCAGAGTGTCATCGGATAAGGGGTATTCATCCAGTGCGATGGAGTCAGAATGGCTAGGATTCGCTGATTCTTCAGCAATCCCCTGATCCCCAAGGGAAGTTGGTTGCTCATTTGATTGAGCGATCGCGGGTGTCATTCCCAGGAAAGCCGCTATGGAAAATAGAGATAGCGTTCCGGCTGAAGTTGATCCCATGGATAGCAGATAACTTAGCCAAATAGACTGCCGTAATCTCGGCGTAATTTGCTTATCAGTATTTCTATTTTTTTGAATTAGTTCTCTCATTAGCACCACAGTTGCTGATAGGTGGACTTGAGGATTAAAACCGTCAATTATTTACTTTTCCTGACGTTTTAAACAGTCTCCGGAAAATCTTCGCAATTGTAGATGCTCGGTCAACTAAGTTCACCGACGCCTAATAAAAATGAACAGTTCCGAAACTGAAATATGAGATAAATCGCTGGTAACGACTGATAAGAATGCGAAAGTTAATCTCTTGATGTTTAGGGGCTACCGCTTCAAGAGATTAAGGTCGAGTTCGTTTCACTCACAACTCGTCTTTTTAATTCATAACTATCCTTGGGCAATAATCGAGGAAATGAAGTCGAATAAAAATTAACAAGGGCTAACTTAAGTATTCAGGAACCCCACAAGCGAAATTCATAGCCAAAGGGGACGTATAGCCGGTTTGGAGGGACGTTTACCAAAACCCGGTATAACCCAGATATAGTTCTGGAATACGTCACCTGTTTCCAACTCCCCTGACAATCTAGAAAATTTGTGTTGGCTTATACCCAAGGGTACAGGCTGTTAAATTTTACAGTATCTCTACTGTTTTAACCTGAATTCATCAAGATGTCATGAAGAAAGATACTCGCTAGGATAAAGAAAGGATGAAACTTGATCAGGCGCTAAAATGGACTCGTGGGATTCAAGCCTAAATTGACCGGGAAAGCGATGGTTAAAATTACCCGTAATCTCTGGTTTTTGCGCTCTCCGGATTGACTGACATCAACTGGAAAAAGGAGTTTAGGGAACCCATGGGAAGGACATCCGGATCATAACCAACTCATTTTCGGAGCAAATTGGGTCTGTGTTTTTTAGAAAATCACCAACCACAGGAATTTTTAATCCGAACAGAGGATTAGTTTTTCTTTTTCTCCTGTTACTATTAAACAGTGGATGTTCCCAAGATGTATTACAACTGGAGCGATTACCCAGCCTATTACCGAACGTCTCAACGGATGCGAGTTTTCAACTTCGGGTGTCCCCATCCCGACAAGACGGGGTTTACACGGTAACGGGAATGACGAATCTACCAGATGACAGTCCGATCGCGATCGCGGCGGTTCGCTACTTACACCCTGATCCTTCTCTCCCAGCCAATGAGGATTCAAAGCCAACTTACTCAATTTTGGCTTATCAAGATGTGGAGGTAAAGAGTGGGGAATGGCAGGCTAACTTAAATCTGTGGGAGGTTGCACCGGATGGTAAATATCAAGAGGTGTGGCAAATTGAGCAGTCGGAATTGGGACTGACGTTAGATCCAGACAAGGAGGTGCTATTCCTCGCCACGTTAGCGCCAACTGACACCTTGTGGACGATTCAACAGCAGTTAGAGAACCAGGGGATTAAAGTAGACAAGAGCCTGATTCGCAATACCCTGGATGGCGAGCGCTATGTCCAAGCGACTCAAATTATGCCGATTCCCTTACCGACAGCATCCACTGAGCCACCAGTGGAACGTCCACAGGATGTGAATGGCGGCTGGGGACCTCGATACATTTTGTTACCCGAACCTCCGAATAAGAGGAAGTTAGAGGTGCTGGACGAACGCCGCACAGATGCACCGTTAGCGCCAGGGGAGTTTATGCAGTGAGTTAGGCTACAATAATTCTCGCCAAGATATCAGCGTATAGGGCGATCCGAATATACCCGGCTTTGGCAGTCGCACCATGTACTCCTTCTTCCAGTTTTTGCCGAGGTAATTAATCGGAACATCTTGGACAATACCAGCGGCGATCGCGTCTTTATACCATTGTTCAAACTCCTCTTCTTCCCGCGTTTTTTCTGGTTCTGCGCTTTGCCACCAGCGTTGGCGCAGACACTCGGTCAGCCAACCAGCAGGGCGGTCTATTTTCTGCCCTTTGGTTTCTTTGGCACGTTTGGTTTGGCGGTAGTAGGCGATCGCCTTTTTAACGCAGGCGCGGAAGTCCTCACCCTCAACGATGCCATCGTGAGGATGGACA
>CAZNNK010000429.1:0-6186 GCA_964574085.1 uncultured Coleofasciculus sp. | reverse complement strand
TCGTTATTCACTGCTATAATCACTCCAGGGTTCATGCAATTCGATGCACAGACCGAAGGATGGAGAGTGGCTCGGATGAAGTAGGGTAGATACCCAATTTGAAGGTGTAGGGGCGGTTTAGGGAATCGGGTTTCGCTATAGAGAACAACGTTTGTACAAAACCCGCCCTGACCATAGACCAATGACCAATAACCAATGACCAATGACAATCCCCACCATTAACGTTAATTGTCCCCACCGACTTACCAAAACCGGGGGAGTTAACTTGGATTTAGTATGACACAAGCTCGCGATATATTACCCTTACGCCTACAACTAACCCCCATGCAGTTGCCAGAGGTCACCCCTCAGCCGATTGCCGGGTCAAGCGAGTCAGCCGCACCTTTACTCAACCAAGCCACACGGGACACAGACCGTCGCGGGTGCTACCTCACCCTCTATCCGGGAGAACCGAGTGAACTGCTGCTGGAACTGGAAAACCTCAGCAACCATGCCTTACACTTAGAGATTCAAATCCAGGGAGATTTTCCCACCCAATGGTATCGTTTGGGTATGGAAGGGCCCGAACTTCGTGCGGGTGGACGTATGGAAGCCGTGATTCGCTTTTATATGCCAGCCGATTTCTTTGAATCTAATCGGGATTGGGATGCGAAACCCTCTCACCGTCTCGATTATCGCGGTCAGATTTATGTCTATTCCAGCCAATCGGGGACAGGCAGCAAACAGGTTGAATCGGCTAGCTTTAATCTCTATGTCCGTCCCCATAGCTTATATCTAAACTTTTTACCCGAAATCTATCAAGACGTTGATTTTATCGGGCGCTTTCTGAAAATTTTCGAGCAAGCCTTTGAACCAACGGTACAATCTCTGGAGGCTTTATGGGCGTATCTTGACCCTTTAATGACGCCAGAAACCCTTCTACCCTTTCTCGCCCATTGGGTGGGTTGGCAACTGAACCCCGCCTTAAGCCTACAGCGACAACGCTATCTGATTCGTCAAGCGATGGAGATTTATCGCTGGCGGGGTACACGTCGGGGATTACGATTTTACCTGCATCTATTTACGGACTTACCCTTGGATGACCATCTGCCCGAACATGAAAAGCATATTTGTATTCAAGAAGTGTTTGGTCAGGGATTTATGATGGGAAACACGCGCCTCAATCAAGACTCCCTGATTGGTGGCGGACAACCCTATCATTTCATTGTCCGTCTACGTCCGGAACCCCCCACTAAAATTGACGAATTATTAGTCCATCAAATTATTCAACAAGAAAAACCCGCCTTTTGTACTTATGAACTCTATATTGAATGACATAAGACATAAGACCAATGACTAACCACTTTCTTCCCCCATCTCTCCAACAATTTGAGCGTCTCCATGTCACCGATGGCTTACTCATTGATGCCCAACGTTGGCAGTTAGCTCACCACTATCACCGCCAGTATCATAGCACCTTTTACCAATCTCTATATCAGCCCGGAATTGTCTTCGGGTTGGGCGTCCATATTGTTCCCGCCCCCGCTGAGGTTGTCGCCAAATACCGAGATGAACGTTGGGTGGAAATTCAACCGGGACTGGCTATTGATTTATTTGGCAATTTTATCGTCGTGCCAGAACCCATGTCCTATCGGATTTCTTCAGAAGCGACTTCCGAAGCACCCTTGATGGTGTATTTGGTGGTTAAGTTTAGAGATCCCGAAGAGTTACGCACCCGTCAAGTTACCGATAGAATCGTCGAAACATTTCGGATTGATGAAAAGGCAAGTCCACCCACGGAAGGGGATGTGGAACTCTGTCGGATTCTCCTCAAAGCCGGTCCGGTTAAACTGGAAGCGCCAGTCAATCGTTTCTCCCCTAGCTATAACCAATTGGACTTGCGCTACCGTCTCCAGCCCCAAGTCCGACCTCAGGCGATCGTGCAAGTGGCTATGTACAAAGGGTTAGCGGTGGACAATGATGAACATGAGTGTATTGTCTCGAATCTCTCCTACCTGCTGCAATCAACCCCTGGACTTTATCCAGCCCTACAGGGGAATGATCACATTGGACAAGTTCGTTTACAATCGACAGAACTACAAACCCTTTTAGAGTATGACTTATTGTTCATGACTGATCGCCAAGTTCAGGTGTTAGGGGAATCGGAATTTGAGGTACTGCGACGGTATTTACAGGCAGGAGGGACAGTTTTAGTCGAAGCGTCGGCAGGATTGAAACATTGGCTACAAGGCAATGCGATTAAAGACCTGAACAAAATCTACCAAGACCTGGAACAGGCACTCAATCAAATCGATAGTAATCCCAATATTGATACGGATACACGATTAAAGCAATGCCGACAAGATATTGTCAGTGAACGAGAGATGATTTCCACCGAGTTAGCCAGACGGAAGCATTCGATCGCGGGTCGATTCCAAGAGTTTGCCCAAAGTATGGGAACCCAGTTAACGCCACTGGACAAATTAGACCACCATGACTTACTGCGGACTCAGCCCTTTCTCTTTGCTACGGCACCTCGTATCAATAGAAAGCCGATGCAAATTTTAAGGGGTGGCGGAATTATTGTTGCCCTCGGTAACTTATCAGAGGCTTGGGGAATTAATGAAAAACGACTGATTTCCCGTGAAGCCATGCGTACAGCCCAGGAATTAGGGATTAACATTTTGCATTTAGCTTGGCGTCGCCGACAACTCACCCGTGGACAGCAGCCACCGCCAACCGTTACAACCTCACGCCCCTCCCAGCCCTCTCAGCCATCCCAACCGTCGGAGCGATCGCGTCGAGATGATCTGTTTGATAAGTTAATGTAGGGTGTTGATGAACAGGGAACAGGGAAACTGGGGGAGTTTCGGGAGTAATATCATGTCCGGTTGGATACCCATAATTATGGTGAGGGGGTGATGGGGTGATGGGAAGATGGGGAGAGGGGGTGATGGGTCCGGACATCATATAAGGAAGAACAATAATGGTAGATAATTTAATTGATACAACGGTTTCCCCAAAACAACTTCGATTTAAGCCAGGAGGGTTACCGGCTTCGTTTGAAGTTAAGGTCATTAATGATAGCGATCGCTTTGCCAGTTTTCAGGTGGAAGTTACGGCGGCTGGGGTTGATCCTGATCGGCTTCCGGATTGGTACACAATTTCCCCAGAAGTGGGGACGAAAAAGCCTCCAGGTGATGTCACTCATTTTCAGGTGGCGATAGTCGATAATCCTGTACCCGGGTTTGTCGGATTGATGAACTTAACGGTGCGTGTCTTCTCCATGGAACTCCCGGATGAAGACCGAGAAGTATTGCGTTTAATTTTAGAACAGGGTACGGGTTCAATTCCGTTAAAATTAGATTTGCCAGTACGGGAGTTTCAAGAACGTCCAGCCAGTCAACAGAAAATTCCGGTACGGGTTTATAATCCCAGTCAACTAGAAACCCATGTTACGTTAAACTTTTCCGGCATAGATCCAACCTGGATTGTAGATGGAACCGAACGCCAGTTGTACCTCCCTCCCAACGGACAAGTTACCGAAACATTTATCTGCCAAATTCCTGACATTCTCCAAGCCCCCAGCCAGTTTTATCCCTTTGCGATTACGGCGACTCATCGCCATGGTTCTCCCGCCCAAGTGCAGGGTACATTAGAAGTCTTACCCATGGGGTTGGTGGAATTTAGCGCCACTCCCAAACAACAGCAAATTCCCGCCAAACGCGCCTGGATACTCAACTGGCGTAATCCACCCGTTCCTTATACCTTAGAATTTGAAAATCATAGCAATCTTCACCAGCAAGTTACTATTAATATTCAGGGGGAAGATAAACAGGACTGTACCTTAGAATTGCCAGATAAACCCGCTCAATTGAATCCCGGTCAAACGGCTCAAGCACCGCTTAGGGTTCAAGCCCGACGCCATTTATGGGGTCGCAGAAAGGAACTATCCTTAGAAGCTGTGGCGATGTTATCGGATCAGCGTTTAGGGAATACGAATCCCACGAGTCGATTTTTGAAACTGGATGTTTATCCGATTATTCCAACCTGGTTACTCTTGGGCGGCGGACTTCTGTTTTTATACCTACTTTGGTGGCTATCTTGGCTGAATCCTGATAATCCCTGGTATGGACACCAAGCGGCTGTAAATTCTGTGCAATTTAATGGTATGAGTCAGAATGTTGTCAGTGGGTCTAATGATCAAAGCTTAATTAAATGGCGAGTTGATGGCTTTTTTAATTACTTTGCTAATCCAGAAGTCGATGAGATTGCCAATACGGGGAAAGCGGTGCGGGTGATTCGTTATAAACCGGTTGATAATAATGTGGTCGCGGCTGGGTTAGAAAATGGTGAGATTCAACTGTTGAATTTATTGGCAGAAACGCCAAAATTAATGATGTCTTTTTCCCAGGAAAAAGATGATCGAGTGTTGGCATTGGAGTTTACCGATGACTCCCGCTATCTTTTTAGTGGTCATGGCAGTGGATTGATCCTGGGGTGGGACATTCAACAAAGTTTAGAGGACGTTATAGGTGGAGGGAATGGCAATCAGGAACCCGTGCTGAGGGGACAATCCGATTTTGCTGTTTATGCCCTAAAATTTGTAGGATTAGGAGATCAAAATTTAGCCGTTGCTGGACGGTTTAATCAATTGGTTATTTGGAATTTGTCCAAATCAGAGAATGTGACTGTTCCTGTACAGTATCGTCAAGATGGTCAGTATCGTCCAGGGGGTCAGGATGACTATATTTTTAGTATTGATGTTGCTGATATGAAACCCTATCTGATGGCAACGGCTGACAATCAGGGTTATATTACCTTGTGGAATATGCAATCCTGTTTGGTGGACGGTCAACCGTCTTGTGAAATTATTGACCAATGGCAAAATGGTCATGGCGGTCAACCCGTGCGATCTGTGGCGTTGAGTAACGGAGGTTGTTACTTAGCCAGTGGCGGCGATGACGGACGAACCATGCTGTGGCCCCTCACGACTCAGGGGCAACGAGCCGAACAATATTTAGATGGTATCGAAGTGGATCAGTCATTTGACAACAGAAAATTCAATAGCGTTGATATAAATGTTTTACAGAGAAATATCCTAATCGCCAGTGGTAGTGATGATACCCAAGTGCGGGTGGAAGACGAGAAACGGCTGCAAGAGTTAGGGTGCGATCGCGATGAGTGAGGACGCTTGATGAAGCTCAAACGTCTAATTAGGGGCTGCTGAATAAGTCTTGTGGTGAGGCAGGGGACGCGGGGAGGCAGGGGATACAGTCGCCATAATACGGTCTGGTTCTGGCAGATGTCTGTCTTTCCAGAACCGGATGAACCAGGACTACTAGCGCGAAAGACGTACACGGCGATGATTTGTCCACTGCGGGCTTGGCGTCCTGTGGCGATCGCTCGCTTCATTGTCCAATGTGACTTGATCAATCGTACTCAGTTGAGCGACGATGAACCTTTACAATTCTTTACTTCCGGTAGCGTTGGCGAAGCGATATGGAAATTATTGACATTCTGCGCTCTCTACGAGACGCAGATTCTCGCATCAGATTCGGCAGAGAAACCTTTGTCCGAATTCCGAATGGGCATTATCAAGATGCCTCTACTTGCTCAAACCTGCTATTTTTCAATACAGGCATTACAGCTACTTGTTTAATCTTTTGCTTTCCGAGTCCATCACAACGCCAGTCTGGTACGCTCCTCATCCTGCCATTACTTGCTCGTCTAGTCGTTTCGTCAATTGCGTTCGGTTCTTCGTTGCGGGGATTGCGCCGTACTAGGATGATTCGTCACGTAGATGGTTATTCCTACTCACCACTCAAGTATGTCACGAAGGCGGATAAATCCGCAATGTCGCTTTTCCTCCCCGGCTTTGAAAGACCGGGGCTACCAAACTCCTGTAGTTTACGTGTGCCAGAGTGAGGATTTTTCCTGATCGGATCAAGCCTAAGTTGTATGAAAAAACGGTAGATGCACCCTGGTTATAGACCTCAGCCTCACGGCTGAGGTTTTTTTTTCGAGAAAATGCCAGATCTTGGTAGAATCTGTAACGGCATCAGTAGGTGGACATAATTAAAAAGCTACGTCATTCGTCACAGAACAGGGAACAGGGTAATGGGCTATAGAAATTTTGTCTCCCATCTTCCCCATCTTCCCCATCTTCCCCCTTATGGCCCGGGGGCCCCGGGGGGCCGGGGGGGG
>CAZNNK010000428.1:0-6188 GCA_964574085.1 uncultured Coleofasciculus sp. | reverse complement strand
GTTACGTTCACCGTGCCGAGCAAGAATTCCTGAAAACAGGACAACTGTCTCTATTAGGGAGTCAAACTATTGAGCAGGGAATTATTATTGGTTTCCAATTTCGTGGAGTTTGCGCTGAGGCTAAAGATACTCTAGATAATCGGGATATCTTTGAGGAAGACGGTACATTCAAAATAGTCCATTTATACTATTCAATCTATGGCGTTCATATTCATAACCTGATTAATCGGCTAGAAGAATGGCAGAATGGTCAGCGTCTAGCCAAAATTGCTTCTAGTGCTACAGTTTCAGAGCCACAGCGTTTCGCGGCTAATTTTTTCTATGGGGAACCCACTCATCCTGTACTTGTTCATGATGCTGGTGCAAAAGATAGGGAAGAACAATTTATATATCAACAAGAACCTGCTGGTTTAGAAGTCCTTTACTTTTTGCAATCACCAGAAGGAAGAACTAACGCTGGGGCGGCGCCTACTTTAATTCAGAGTGTTATGGCAATGGGGCATGGTGTTTTAGGTAATGATAACCGTGCTATTGTTTTTTCTGATTCCCTCGATATGGCGGGAAGATTAACAGCACAGATTCAGGATGCAGAGGAAAATAAACGTCTCTGGGAATTTCGCACTATTTCTGATGCTATTCGTTTCCGAAATATAACCTGTCCGGGGACTCCTCCTCGTGAATGTCCCATTTATTTAGCGGGTGAATGCTGGCGAGGTATTCTTGGGGAACAGGAGTGTTTTCAGTTAATCAATGCTTTACGGGAAGTTCCTCTACGAATTATATCCGTATCCTCGAAACAGCAGAATGATTATCAAGAAAGCTTAACTGAATTATCTACAACCTTTATACCCTATAAAACAGTATATCGCTATCGCCCTAATCCTGACTCACAGCCTAATCCTAATATTTCCTATTTAACTGTACTCAACCTTGAACATAGACCTGAGTGGGTGAGCGATGATCGAGAAACTGTGACTATTCGTCTGCGTTCTGAAGGCGTAACACGAGGCGGAATACAATTTCCTAAAAAAGTTTACGTCAAATTTCTAGAAAGTGATTCCCAAGGTCAGCAAATCGTGGCGTTTTGTCCTCGGTGCTACGGGATACATAATATCCGGCACAATCGTTGTAATTGCCATGAAGAATTACAACGAGTCAAGCTTTATACTCAACCTATAGTTGAACGAAGTTCTGAAGCTTTAGTTGAGCCTCGCCCAATTACACGAAGCTTGAGTATTATCGATCAAATGAGAGGTAATACTATTGTCAGAGGCTCTTCCGTCGAAGCTCGACGAGTATTTTGGGATGCTGAAGTTCGTTATTACAGATACATCGCTAATGTTCACCCATACAGTTTTGACGCGCTATATGACACACCGATTCAATACGGCATTCCTACCAAAGGAATTACCTGGAATTTAGCTAGTGTTGTAGAACAGATATTACCGGATAATAATTTGCGTCAACAAGTCGAACAAGTCGTGATTGACGGAACCCATAAGGAATTAAACGAGGAGCTAGTATTACATACAGCCTCTCACCTACTACATAGAGCGATCGCGTCTATCAGTGGTGTTAATGAGCAAGAACTCGAATACTCCTATAATGAAGCTACTCCAGATAACCCTCTAGAAGTCGTGGTTTGGGAGCGCTACGAAGGTGGCGCAGGGGTTTCAGAAGTCTTTGAAAATACTTTGCGGACAAATCCTGTAGCCGTTTATCAGGAACTCTTAGGTTCTATTCTTTGCCCGATAGATTTAGCGGAAAATCCCACCTGGACATCGGTTGAACAATTACGCGCTGAACTTGCTCAACGTTGGTGTTTACCAGAAGACAATGAACTTATTGTTAGAGTTGTAGAGGAAGCTGAGGCAGAGCGTCAAGTTCAAGTTCAACAACAAGAACAAGGCGAAGAAGAACGGATGATGTGCAAACCACCTCAAGGACACGATGGTTGTCCCGCCTGCATTCATACAACTTACTGTACAGAACGCGATAACCAAGATTTGAGTGTTAGCCGTATAGTTGGTGAAGCTATCCTACGCTGTTTTGTGCAACAGGTAAGTAGGGAAGAACAAGAGGTTTGGAGTAATCAAGCAATTATTCAGGGTTTCGAGTCACCCCATATCCTTTTTGCTAATCTTGAACAGGGATTATACGATGTTATAATTTTATAGGTCGGTATTCGCATTTAGCTGTTAACCACTGAGTAAAAGGAGAAAGTAACATGGCTTCTTTAGAGGAGATTATAGATAAAAAAGTTGGTGAAGTTCGTACTGAATCTCTAGATTTAAGTTTTGGTGAGATCATAAGTCTACACTCTGCATCACCTAAAGAACTTAGAATTGACCCAGAGTATCAACGTCTTTTTAGATGGTCTGATCAACAAAAATCACGTCTTATAGAATCAATTATTTTAGAGTTACCTATCCCTCAAATTTTTGTGATAGAAAGAGAGGATGGAGTATTAGAACTAATTGATGGTTTACAACGTATTAGCTCTGTTATTCAGTTTATTAATCCTTCTATTCTTCCAGAACCAGAGCATCAAAAACCTCTTGTTCTCCAAGGCTGTGACTTGATTAAGGAATTAGATGGAAAGACATTTGACGATTTGTCACTAACACTTAAACTGAGGATTAAACGTTCATCTCTTAGAACAATTATTATAAAAAGGCAAAGCGAATCATTTCTACGATATGAAATGTTTAAGCGCTTAAATACAGGCGGAGCAATTTTAGATCCTCAAGAAATTCGCAACTGTTCTGCTAGGATGGTAGGTAAAAGTGGAATTGATTTCTATGCATTTATTCAGAAACAAGCATCTCATTCTGCCTTTGTAAATTGTATAGAAACACTGGCACAGATTGAGAAATACAAAAAAGGAGATGAAGAACTTGTATTAAGATTTTTTGCGACTAAAAATGCTCGACATTTATTTAAAGGAAGTGTTCGAGATTGGCTAGATAATTATATGGAAAAAATACTGCTTAAAAACATAAAAT
This sequence comes from uncultured Coleofasciculus sp., assembly GCA_964574085.1. Classification (GTDB taxonomy): domain Bacteria; phylum Cyanobacteriota; class Cyanobacteriia; order Cyanobacteriales; family Coleofasciculaceae; genus Coleofasciculus. The sequence continues at coordinate 3,183 of CAZNNK010000428.1, read as the reverse complement.
TTGACTATCAAGAAGAAGAAAAACAATTTAATAATGTTTTTACATTTCTTGACAATGCTCTTGGTGAAGGAGCGTTTGTAAAATATAGATTAAATAAACCTATTGGTGGTCTTGCACCTGCTTATTATGAAGCGATTACAGTAGGTTCTCTTAATGTTTTGCAACAAATTGTTGATGTACCCATAGATAAAGTTAGACACAAAATAATAGCTACAGTTCAAACTGATGAGTTCCGACAAAATACTGGCTCTGGAGCTAACAAGCGAGATAAGTTAGAAGGAAGAATTCAGGTTATTCAAGATGCCCTTTTAGAATTGATCAATGAGTAACTGGTTAACGCAACTAGAAGAGGAGCTAGATTGGAGACAGAAAGAACTTGCCATATTAAAACAGCAAGCGTTTCTAGCTGCCAAAGATTCTGATAGATACAGAGCGCTGCTTCGCGCCTTGTGGGCAATGCTTTATGCTCACTATGAAGGCTTTTGTAAATTTGCTTGGGATTTATATGTAGATGAACTGCAAAAAGCGGGGGCTAAACGGAAAGACTGTCAAGATGAAATAGCTAAGTTGTCTCTGCAAAAGGAATTTAATCGATTGAAAGGAGACTTATCTACAGAAAATATCTGGAACTTTGGGCAAACTGAATTTATAAAAATGCTAGAAGAAAATCTAGATTTTAAATATTTTCAAAAAGAGTTAGGGGATCAATCAAATCTTTATCCTAAAGATTTTAAGGATAATTCAAGACGAGTATGTCTTAATTGTACTTTAGTAGACAAACATACAACTAAACTGACAGCTTTAGTTACTAGAAGAAATGAAATAGCTCACGGAAAGAAAATGATTATCAAAAATATTAAGGAATACGAAACTTATGAGAATGCTGTTATAGAAGTCATGCATGATTTGGCTATATCAATAGTTGATTGCTTGGATAAAAAGCTTTACTTGAAAAATCCGTAATCAAAACTTGGAATTAATTGAGCGAAAAAGAGTCTGATTAGGTGATCCCCAATCCAGGTTATTTACCATCTTTTAAGTAGTCTGACAAAATTAAAATTAACGGTTGAGATTAGGGAACTCTTAACAGGGAACAGTAATAATTTGAGGTCTATAAGTCCGCGCAGGCGGACTTTGTTTGTGTAGCTGTGACTTCCAGTCGCCCCGACTGAATCTCGGCTTTGCGAACAACGGTTCAAGACGAGATGACGCGGTTGGGAATTAGAATTTGCACCAATAGCCAGGTTGAGAAAATTGAACGGGTGCAAGATTGTCTGAATTTGAGGTTATCGGGTAATAATGAGCCAGTCGAGGTGGAAACCGTTGTCTGGATTAGCGATCGCGTTCCTAACTGGGATGGATTGGGTTTAGAGAAAGCTGGAGTTGAGGTTAAGCAGGGAGCGATCGCGGTGGATGAGTACAGCCGTACCAGTCAAGCTCATATTTTCGCTGTGGGTGATTGTACCGCTAGACCCCTATTCACGCCAGTTGCGATCGCGGCGGGTCGAGCTTTCGCCGATACAGAATTTGGTGATCATCCTCGAATTGTCGATTATGACTATGTTCCCTACGTTGTCTCGTCTCAACCGGAAGCCGCTACTGTCGGGTTAACGGAAGCGCAAGCCAAAGCGCAGTTGGGTGAAGCAGTGCGTTGTTATCAAAAAACATTCCAATCCCTTTTGGATATGAGGGCAGAATCACCGGAACAAACCCTGCTAAAACTGGTAGTTGATAGCCACTCAGATCGGATGGTGGGCGCTCAAATGGTTGGAGACTGTGCCTCTGAGATTATTCAGATGATTGCTTTAGCCATTAACGCTGGAGTAACCAAGGCAGATTTTAATCATACCATTGGTATTCATCCCTCCATCGGTGAAGAATTTTTCTGTTTATCACGGTAGGGGTTTGGGAACCAAACCCCTACCAAACCCCCACCTTACAAAACCCCTACTTGATAACCGTAGCAATTAAACCCCCAGCTAACCAGATATAGGAAACAATCGCCAGCCAAAACAGCACCCGCTCAATGATACTTTTCTTACCACCACCATGATGCATTCCACCTTTGTGTTCTTTTTTGCCACCCCAGCGCAGCCAAGCCAGAACCCCAGTGACAGCGAGAAAGGCAAGATTCAGCCAGAAGGTATAGTCAATCGCAAAACGCTGCGTCTCAGCTTGACTCTGTCCAGTGCTTTCTGGCAAAAGTCCGAATAGGGAAAAACCATAGTGCATGACAATCGCTGTTACCACCAACGCCGCTAAAAAGACACCCAGGATATAGGATGCCATTTTCCAGCCGTAGTATTTAGCATTAATCCGAATTACCGGGAACACAACTAAATCACTAAAAATAAACGCGATTACCCCAGCAAAACTCACCCCATTGGCATAGAGAACCGAAGCCAAGGGAATATTTCCCATGGAACCAATAAAGGTGAAAAACGCCGCCACGGGTCCAATAATCGTATTTTCTAGAATCGCCAAAAATCCCGGATTCCCATTTTGCCCAGAACCAATAAACAGGAACTGAAAAAACGATCGCGGCACAAAGACGGCAATAGCTCCCGCCACGGTAAAGCCGATGGTTACGTCTTTCCAAACCATCATCCATTCCATGAAATATTTGCGGGCAACCTGTCGCCATCCCTGTATAGTTTGAATCTTCTCCTTCCAGTCGGGAACCTCTTCTCCCTCATGTGCCTCGCCTTCCTTTTCCCGCAGTCGTTTGCGTACCTTTCTAATTAGCTTAGTGGGGCGGGTAAACTTCACAATCAACCACATGAAAATAATTAGCAACAGTCCCCCCAAATACTCGCCAACGACGAACTGCCAACCGAGGAAAACGGCGATGATAAATCCTAACTCAACAACTAAATTAGTTGAGGCGAGTAAGAAAGCCAGGGAAGGAACAAACCCGGCTCCTTTTTTAAATAAGGACTTTGTTGTCGCTAGGGCAGCGAAACTACAGGAACTGGAAATAAAGCCGAAAAACGTTCCCAAGGCGACGCTTCCTTTTCCCGCTTTACCCATAGTTTGTTTCATCCGTTCGCGGGTCACGAAAACCTGGATAGCGCTACTAATCACATAACCCAGGATAAACGCCCATAACGCTTTCCAGAAAAAGCCAAGTGAGGTTAGCACTGCCTCACTATACAGTTGCCAAAAGTTTGCATTGTTCATGAT
>CAZNNK010000427.1:0-6218 GCA_964574085.1 uncultured Coleofasciculus sp. | reverse complement strand
GGAGATGAGGGAGATGAGGGAGATGGGGGAGATGAGGGAGATGAGGGAGATGGGGAAGACTTTTCTGCCTCAGATGCGACGATGAGCCACAACTTAGTTATAGAGTCTGTGCATCCCGACAGTACAATGGGGGAGGAACGTCAGCATCCCATGGCTCAAATTACCAATGTCTCAGAGTTAAGGGACGTGCAACCAACAGACTGGGCTTACGAGACGCTGCGATCGCTGATTCAACGCTATGATTGTATCGCTGGATATCCTGATGATACCTATCGCGGCAACCGAGCGTTAACCCGGTTTGAATTTGCGGCGGGTTTAAATGCCTGTTTGCAACAGATTGAGCGTCAAATTATCACGAGTACAGAGGATGGTGTCAACCGTGATGATTTAGCAGGGTTGCAACGATTAGTCACTGAATTTGAGGCAGAACTAGCCACCCTGAACCCACGAGTCGATTCTTTAGATCGTTCGGTTGCGGTTTTGGCAGACAATCAATTCTCCACCACCACAAAACTAACCGGCAATGTCTTTTCTAACCTCACCGGCGCCTTTGCCAATGGTGATATTCAAGCCGAAGGATTGAGTGCTTTCGCGACAGGACGAGATGAAAACAATGACCCAGTAGTCCGACAGATAACCGATGATCCAGAAATTACCTTCAGCTACTTGGTTTTCCTCAACCTCAATACCTCTTTTAGCGGCAAAGATAATCTCACTCTACAACTTGTTGCTGGGAATGGCAACTCTCCTGCCAACGAATTTGTTTCTGCGGGTCTATTTAATACCTTTGGGGTCCCCTTCACTGACCAACAACCTGCCGTTAATGCTAATGATCTAGTCATTCGTGAGTTGTTCTATTCGTTTCCACTTCGCGATCGCCTCCAGTTGGTTGTTGGTCCTCAAGTGAACTGGTATCGCCACTTTGACCTCAACCGTTTCACGTTCTTTTTGACGGGTACAAGTAGTTTCAACTCCATTGGCAGTACATTACTCAATACACTGGATCGCGGCGCCGGTGCTGTTGCGATTTGGGATATCAGCGAACAACTCAATCTCCGGGTAAGCTATTTGGCAGAGAACACGGAATTTCTACCCCAGCCTCCCTTCGGTTCGGCTTCTGATCCAGACAAAGGGTTATTCGGTGGAATTAATACCTTTACCACAGAATTAACCGTTTCTCCAACAGACCAACTTAACCTGCGGTTTCTCTATAACCGTTCCCGTCGGGAAGGGGGTTTCGGACTGTTTAAAGGGGGAGCACAGGGGGAACCAATTTATGGCTTTGCTGATGATGGTTTTGGTGGCGAACTCAAAAGCGCTACGGCTGATACCTTCAATTTTAACTTCGACTGGCTGATTTCTCCTGGGTTTGGCATCTTTGGACGCTATGGTTATGGCAGTACCCATCTGAATCCGAGGACGCCAGGGTTATCGGATGGGGAGGTGAATGTGCAAGCTTTACAGTTGGGTGTGGCGTTTCCTGACTTAGGTCGAGAAGGAGCATTAGCTACCCTATCCTATCAGATCCCCTTTTCGGTTCTCGATGGTCGTCATTTCCTAGTTTCTGGTAGTGGTGATGGAGGAGTGCAGTATGAGTTGGAAGCCACCTACTACTATCCCCTGACGAATAACCTGGCGTTGGTTCCCGCGTTTTACCTAATTAGCAACCCCAATAACTTCAGCGACAATCCGACTATTTATGTGGGTAATATACGGACACAGTTTAATTTTTAACTCAGGTCTGCTGCACGACGTCCTTGAGTCGCTTCAAAATCCGCAAAACCGGATAAAGTCCATTGTCCCGATTCGCGATCGTGAATTCATCGGACAAGGCATATTGGGGACATTCTTGCTGAACTAACTTAATAAACTGAAAATGTTTACCATTAGTAATCAACCCAAACAGGGGTTTTTCTTCCCTAGCACCAGACATCATATAGATTAGCGCTTGCGGTAGTGCCACATCAATACTGAATTGCTTATTTTTTGACTCAATCACCACCGTCCACAACCGCTTGAGCAAAATTCGCACATCAACTCTACCACGCACAACCTCATCGTTATCTTCAACTGCAATTTTGACTTCAGCCTCAGCCTGGGGATAAAAGGGATAACGCAACAAACCTGCCAAGGATAGCAGAGGCGCTAAAATCGATAGTTTAACAATCTCTTCATGCAATGGATACTTGGCAAGGGACAAAAAATCCGCTCGACTCCGATCTAAACACTGTTTCTCATGGTCACTAAGCGGCGGGAGTTCACCTTGCCACTCCGGAAAAAACTGGGCTGACTCAACCTGTTGTAAATTGAACTTTTCTTCGACTTCATAGAGGGAAAGGTCACTGGCTTGCAGGATTTGAACCATAGGTTTGCTGATGAGTTTGTCTTTATCATTCCATTGTAGATTCAAAGGACTCCTGTCGGATCAATAAAATTACCCACTTCATCCATAAATTTGCCCTTCCCCTATCTAGGTTGGACTTAGTAAGCTGGAGACTAACCCTATAACACAATAAATTTTATTAAGGTTTGCAACAAGTGAAGCTATATTTTGAGGGATGAATAACGATCCCAGGCGTTACCGTTTAGCCGATTATCTCACTCGCATTGCTCCCTATCTTCCCCCTGAACTCGTCAGCGCCGCCGCCCTGTCCAGAATTCAGTTGATCGCCCAAACATTACCGCCGAGTTTTGGAACGTGTTTGGGATGTCATTTAGGTGCCAACACTGCTCAAGTCGATTTTTCCGTTCATTTATTAGATAATACTCTAGGATTAGCTGAAGGAATACAACATTCATCGGTCTGGCAGCGAATCCAGCAATTATGCCTCGATTGTGCTAACCCAAATTCTCGTTTGGGTCAAGAGGCGGTGAGTATTTGGTTAGAATTTAACCTGGATAGAGAACCATCAGAAATGCCGATTCCTAATGTTTTCTTGAGTTTGCCAGATGGACAATCATTTGATGAAAGTGGAAATTCTATCGATTTTCGCTGCTGGTTAACAGAAAAAGTGATAGAACCCCTTTTGGGTGATATACTCTGCTATCCGCTACGGCAAAATCTACGATTGTGTTGGCACACCTTACCGATGAATGCACAAGTCCTTTATCTGGGGGTGATGCTGTCTCGTGCTAACCGTACTCTTCAAGTGAATATTAGTGGTATTTCTCCGCTTGTATTGGCAGATTACTTAGAACAAACTGGTTGGTCTGGGTCAAGGGCAAAGTTAGACGCGATCGCGCTTAAATTATACCCTCTTGTAGACCGGATTGTTGTCAATCTTGAGATTGGGGTAACGATGGCGAATCAGATCAGTTTAGAGTGTTTTGTTGATCGACGTTTAGATAAAAACGCTCAGTGGCAACCCTTATTAAATTATTTAGTGGAGAACCAACTATGTACTCCGGAAAAACGCGATGCTCTATTAAGGTGCTCTGGATTTGGTGACGAACAATCTTCTCCCGTACTGTTACCCCCTAACGTGAGGATGGATGCGAATTTTTTAGGTACAAGAGCATCCAGCAGTTTAGTGCGAGAATTAAATCACATTGAGTTAACACTTCACTCTAGCAACCAATGTTCAGCCAAGGGATTTCTGTGGTTGGGTTCAGATTGGCGTCAAAAATCCGTTAATAGTGAAAAGACGTAGAGACGTTTCGCTGGAACGTCTTTTTTGGGTAAGATACTACTTTTATTTTTCGGGTTTGTGCGAGGTGGGCGCTGATGGCGCTAAAGCGCCGACTACGAACGTTATAATTGTAAATTGGTTTGTTTTGGGTTTCCTGTTGGGGGATAAGGGGGACAAAGGCGGGGTTGTAATCCGCTTTTGTCAGTGAGAAAGGCTGCTTTTTAGCCGATTTTCCAGTAAAATTTATTAAATGCGAGAGAAAATCCTCTATGGGGAGCGAGTTCTGAATCCCAACTCGCCCGGTGGTATTTCTAATAAACTGATAGGCGCACACTCACCCAAAATTAAAAGCCGTTCGGATTTCAATGTTGAAATTCTGAGTAACAACCCAGATGGTACAACAACGGTAAGACTAATTAAACAATTTCCAGATGGTAACATCTCTAAGCGCAAGAAGTCTACCTTAGCACCAGATACTTGGAGTGATGACAAGATTATCGATGCGACTAATCAAGTTGCTCGTACTGATCCGATCGCTATTCGTTTACAAGATCGAGCAACCTTGCATCAACAGAGGATTGATGGCGTAGACTGGGTAGTAATCAAGGATGCTTTGGGCAATGTGATCTCTTCTTATCCTACTGGTGGTCAACCCATCAAATTCTAAGGCGGTGGTACTATGACAACGTTCCAAAAGCTAGATACGTATTTGAGCCAAGAGTTTTCAGACGACTATTGGTATGATGATGCCGAGTACTACGCCTGTGATCTGGTTAAACAACTGACACGCTTAGATTGGCATACACTTCATACCCGATGGAAAAATCGTTCAATCCCTTGGCAGGTGCGCTGTGCGGAAATTCTTGACTGGGGGGATGTCAATCAGGCAATTCCGTTGTTGCTGGATATGATTGCAAGCGAGAATGACGAGTTAACGCTAGCGGCGGCGGATTCGTTGCGATCGCTCAATCTGGTACAATTAGATATCCCTGTCTCTGTTGATGAGAAGGTTTTGGCACGTTTGCAGGCGGTGAAAGAAACAGGGAATATTGCTAAACGCATTGTTAATGAACTACTCAAACAATTACAGGATAAAAAATTAAGAGTTACCCAACCCTAGTTTTGATTGTCCCTGACAAAGACGAGCAATTCCCAGAAGGATTTTGCAATTCTTGACAAGAAGGTATGAACGACTCAACCTTGTAGAAGGTTGAGTTTCTGACGCTTCATCTGACGTTAAATGACGAACAGCTTACTGATTCGAGTTAGTATCAGTATTCCGACGCAGACGACGCTTGAGCATGAATAATCCACCTAGGGCAAATAATCCCGCCGCTGTAGTCGGTTCTGGTACTTGTACTTGCTCAACCCGGATGCGAGCGACCTGATAACTGGGAGAGGTTGGCGTGGTAAAGTCAGCATTGGGAAATGCAGTTAAGATATTGCCGCCAGGGATAAAACCTGGATGCTGGGTAACTACCCCATTTTCATCCTCACCCGTGTTGGGCATCATTTGACCCAGAAGCGCGGTGTTTTCGGGAATTTCATCATTGACTTCTGTACCAGCATCCCATACCTGATTGCCGATAATCGTGAAGTCAGCCCCCAGAAAGTTCCCGTCATCGTCGAAAATCCGGAACGCCAAGGGATTATCATTGCCAATAAAGGCATCATTGCTGGGGACAATCATCGCCCCATAACTGAAGTACTGACTGCTAGCTAAGTTACCATCTAGGGTGAATGTCTGTGATGCGGTGGCATTTGCCGGAATAACCGGGGGTGAATCGGGACTCAAGCCAGGACCTAAAAGCGTCCCCTCAACCAAACCAGCACCACTATTCAAAAAAGCCTGGGCAATGGGTGCTGTATTACCGTCCTCAGCCAAACTTTCAATCTCATTAGAGGCTGACTCACCTAAGTTAAAACTGTCAAAGTTGCCATCATGAAAGCCAACCCATAAGGGTGTGATCACTAGACCGGATTCCGGGGCGAGATTTTCAACGGTTACCTTAACCATTGTAGCGGCTGTTGCCGTTGAAGCCATGGTCAGGGTTGAACCAACGGCAATGGCAGTTACAAAGAGTCCTCGGTTTTTCAGTACAGCCGTGTCCCAGTTTTTCATGCCTTGTCTCCCAATTAAGTGTGGATTCCAAGTTTTATTAAGTCTCACAAGTCTGAGTTTTGGCTGAGTAAATCATTAAAAATAGTTTAAAAATATTTCAGGTTATAAAAATTGTCTAGGAGCGCAAAAATTTCCAATACTATCTTGATTTTTTCCATTGTAAATTCTTTCGATTGTGATACATAAAGTTTTACAGCAGACACAAAGAGACGACAAATTCGGGTCAAGTCTTCGCTTCATGCATCTGGGGTGCAAAGTAACCAATCCAGTTTAAATTGACACCAATGACGGGGCATGTTACCCTTACGGATGATCTGGATCGATGCCTAATTCTCGTAACCGTTGCGCCAATTGCTGGGCGCGTTCTTCAGCCGCGATCGCTTGTTCTTCGGCTAATCGTGCCAGTTGAGCTTCTTGTTGAGCGCGTTCTTCGGCTAATCGTGCCAGTTGAGCTTCCTGTTGAGCGC
>CAZNNK010000426.1:0-6223 GCA_964574085.1 uncultured Coleofasciculus sp. | reverse complement strand
GTTTCGCTGAATGCCATATTTAGAGGATTAGTGGAGCAGACTTTACGACCTAATACTTGGGAAGAATACACTCAACTTGTTTTGGAATTGCGACGAACAATTGTGCAAGTCCTACAGCAACTGAAACAGGGTCTAGACGTTTACTTTAGACAAAAACAGATGACCCGAATTCTGGGTGTACATATTGAATCCAGTTTATGGACTCGCAGTCAGCAACTTGTACAATGTTCTCCCTTACTGCCAAGCTGTGCTTTTGATGAATGGGGCTTTGTTTCCGATAGCAGCGACCGCTCAAGTGAGCGCTCAAAGGAGTCAAATCAGAAAGATCCTTACCAACGTCAGAATCTAGCTCTCGAAAAATACAACTCTTATCGCAAGGCTTTCAACAAATATATTTGTGCATACTCTAACTTCTTCGGGCAATCTGAGAATGTTCTAAATTTTAATCCCTATTTCAGGCATGGAGAAAATACTAGAGTTCAAGAAATTGCCCAGCAAGCCAATATCAATCTCAATCAACAGGCTCGTCTATCTGTACTAAATTTAGGGGATGCTCGGAAAGTATTGCCTAAGTTCCAAGCAGAGTTTAGAAATCTTTTGAGCCAATTTGTAGAAGTTGATGAGCTAAGTAACTTAGAACACTCAGAACAAGCCATATTTAACGATGTATGGTGTTCATGGTATTTCTTTGCCTTTCATCCCAATCAGCGATTCCAAAATGCTACCTGGCAATGTACACAGCAATTCAGTAATCAAGTTGGAGAAATCAGAAATAATATCAAGAGAGAGCTACGGAGGCTCTGTCAAACTGGTTTACAAGTCAGTATTCTCTCAGAGGACGTACTTTGGGAAGAAGATCGAACTCTCTGGCTGGTGATTAATGGGGAAAATGTGTTTGATGTATATAACACTGTTGAAGGAGTAGTGTCTGCTATTCGTCGAGCGATCGCTGTTTCTCAGAATCATGAATTACGGCACTATGCAATCACATTCACTTGGTCAAATATTGTCATTGTGCCGTTGTTAAAAGGTAAATCTTTGGATGGAACGGCTTGGCGTTTTTCTTCAATTCTATTCTCAGTAGACAGGGGTGAAGATACTTTTGGGCAATGGAATTTTGTGCCAGTTGCTATTCCATCAAACGCTTTCTCTCAATTGGCACTCACAACTTGGACATATCCTCGTTTGCTAGTTGGACAAAAACTCATAGGATTGCTGTTGCAGTTGTCATTATTGGTGTCACACATACGAGACTTTGAACAACTACCAGAGCTAGACGAGCAGGGACACGAGTTACTTCAGCAATATATTCAACGGCTCACAACTCCGATGAGCGAGATATTCCAAGCTGTGTTAGACACAGAGACAGAAATAATTGACTATTTCAATCAGCTTTCACCTTCAGAACAGGCAAATCGTCCCCATTTAACTACTGTAGTTCAGGGACTTGCAGAACTACATGAACAAATCCTGCCAACTGCCGATTGTTCTAAAGACGGAAGAATTGAGTTAACCATGAACCTACCAGAAGTTGCTGAGTGGGCTAGTCGTTTAGAATCTATTCAACAATCCGTCTCTTTAATTTATTTGTTTTGGGTGTCGGATGTACTTTTCTATTTATAAGTAGTCGGACAAAAAAATGTCACTGTATTAAATGAAAGTAAATTAGCCTCAAACCCTTACTGTTCCCAGTTCCATATTTTCTAATCTAAACCGTTAACTTTAATTGTGTTCACACACTTAGTATATACCAAACTTTAAAGCTTAGTATATTCCTTTTTTGATACCATATACATAAAGGTTGAACATCGACAATATAAATCACCATTGGCAAGGACACGATGCCATTCTTCTCTGCTTTTGTACATAAGTCCCGTAATCCTTTATGCCGCATAGCGGATAATTTCTACCTCGGCTCCATTATTCACAGCCATCTCCGCCCGTTGAAGTACCTGCTCGGTAATCAAATCACTCAGATAATACTCACCACAATTATCACAAACCTCTGCTGGTACCCGTTTGATAATCACAATACTTTCGTCTCGTTCGAGAGTCACAGTCACTAAACCAGCTTGTGTTTCGCCATGCTGACAGATTACACACCTCATGCTTTTATCTCCGAGTTCTAAAATTATTTGTCCACAAATTGGGATCGGGGCGATAAGCCGTCACCACATATCCTGTATCCATAGATTCATTATGAAAATACAACATGAATGGGTTGACCTTCGACAAAATCTAATAACAGATAACTAGGAAACGGCTTATCATATAGATTTTCTTCGATCACTTCCCCATAAGCAACAACAGTTTGTACATCAGCTTTACTAATTCGGCGTAGAAACATCTGTTGGATAGCATGACGTGAAAAAACTAGATTTTGACAATCCATAAGTTATGGCTTACAAAATAATCATTTCTTGTTGGCTTCCCGTTGCCTTCTGTTTTCTATCAGTTTGACTCGAACGGCTTCGTAGCCAGCACGGGGAGGAGCAGCGGCAATCCGAGCCAAGCGATCGCGGTTGCGTTCTTGCCAATACTGTCGAATTTCTTGTGCCATTTGCAAAACGTCTTGATACTCTGCCTCTACCTCTACTCGATGGGCTTCAATATAGGCAAGAACTCCGTTCATCTGCTCATCAGTCAAGTTGAAGACATCGCGAATGTACTTGTGTGGATAGTCGGCTTTGAGATAATCGATCACGTCATAGAGAGTGATCCGGGTACCCGCGATCGTTAATCCCCGTTCAGTACGGATAATATGTTCGTTACCAGCGTTCGTCATATCCTATCTTCTACGGTAAGGAAATCCCTGATGTCGTTTTCAGTCTCCATCATAGCCCTCTCCTCGCCTAAGTCTCTCTGGTTCCAAAAACTATTACGCTTAACCACTCGCTTGACCCGTTCGATATACTGGGGGGAAATTATTCGCGATCGCGACATGACTAATCCGTGAATGAAACTAATCACATCATAATCTGCTTAATCATGACTTCAAGGGGATTGAGTCAGAAGTTGCTTATAAGTCAGTCATGAGTGTATAGCTTGTTGGTGGGTTAGGTTGGATAGTTCATTAAACAGTCATTCGTGCTGATTAAATTCCCGCCTAACCTACCCTACTGATGACTGGCGGATACACGCAATTTTATCAATTAGAATTAAACTGTAGGAACGCATAGCGTGCGCCCTTTTATTACACCGATATGCACCCAATTCAACCGTAAGTTTAATCTCACAATAGGCAACACGCTAGTAGATTTCAATTACCAAATTAAGAGTCATTTGTAGAATCTTGATAGGTTTTAACCTTTTCGTATAAACTAGCAACAGTTTCTTGTGCAAACAGCTTGTCTTTGCTTTTGATATAATCCCCTTCTCCCAACTTACAAGCAGCGACAAAACGCGCAAGTTTAGCGGGTTCTAAATGAGCAATCAAGACATCTAAACCGTCTTGTAAAGCTTGTTGATCATTAATTACTTTTATTGTCATCTTCTATCTCCAAAATAAAGTCAACTGGATTAAGTGTTTTTAGGGCGAATCCCTGACAGCGATTAATTAAACGCTTGTCACAGGTGATAAAATAATCGCTGTTGACGGCTTCGGCATAGGCAAAACGCGATCGCGAATGTATTCTTTCAAGATATCCACTCTAGCGATATCAACCTGGCAATTGAGTAGCCTTTCCCAATTATTGGTGTCATAATTTATCAATTATCATCCTCCTCAGGCAACGCTGAATCTAACAATCGCTGCCAATCCTCATCGGTTGGCAATAAGCCTTGATATTCCTCTGGCACCTGCGGGTAAAGCTGATACGTCGCCACCCCAATCGGGTTCGTCTTTGACTTCATACTAAACTCTACCTCTAGCCTATCCTGCTGTGCACAGAGAATAATTCCAATCGAAGGATTGTCATCTGGGGCACGTTCTTGCTCATTCAACACCTCCAGATAAAAATCCATCTTGCCTGCATATTCGGGGCGAAACCGTCCGGTTTTGAGATCAATCGCCACCAAACACTTCAAAAAGCGGTGGTAAAATAACAGATCGAGAAAATACTCATTCTCTCCCAAGGTCAACCGATACTGACTACCAATAAAACAAAACCCATAACCTAACTCAATCAAAAAATCCTTAAGTCGAGCAATCAAGTTTCGCTCCAACTCTTGCTCGTGAACCGCCTGTGTCAATCCCAAAAACTCTAAACTATACTGGCTTTTAAGCGTTTCTTCGGCTTGCTCTGCCAAATATTCTGGTAAGGTTGTCGAAAAGTTATGACTTTTGTCTTGCTGGCTTACCTCATAGGCACCTGCTTTAATTTGGTTGAGTAGCACATTGCGCGTCCAACCTAAGCGAGCCGTCGCTTCCAAATAGTAGTGGCGAGCCACCTCATCTTTAATGCGCTGCATAATCAAAATATTATGACCCCAAGGAATTTCTCCAACAAGCTGTTGGAGATTTGGCATTTTTTGGTATTCACTATAAAACTGTCGAATTAACCAGAGATTCTGGGGCGAAAAACCCTTCATTTCCGGAAATTCAGCCTTGAGGTCAGCCGATAGGCGTTCTACGACTGCCTTGCCCCATCCTAACGCCTCCTGCCGTTCTACAATCAACTGCCCCAAAGACCAATACAAGCGAATCAGCGATCGATTAACTGCCCGCGCCGCCTCAATCCGACTTTGAACAACCTGAATTTTAATGTCCCGGAGGAAATCCTGATAGGCGCGATCCAAAGAAGGTTTAATGGTACTCATGTTCAAAACCCTGGATTACTGCGATGACTCGCTAATCTTACAGCCTATCACTAGGGTAGCCGCGATGTCCCTACGGAATTCATGGAGGTGTTGAAAGCGCGATCGCACATTCTTGACATCTAAATTGCCATTGGTAGGGACACAATACCGGCTAAAGTCGGGGCGGGTTTAGTCGCATCTAGGCGCAACCGAAAAGATAATAGTGAAACCCGCCCCTACACAATTACGTTTTCTACCTCTGCCCCATTATTCACCATATATCTTGTATCCATAGATTCATGATAAAAATACAACATGAAAGGGTTAACCTTTCCAAATTAATGGAAGTATTGAAAGCGCGATCGCACGTTTTTGACATCGAAATTGCTCTTCGTCGGGACACACTCCCCTGATACCCTGTTATTTCCTTTAGTTTTGCCATGTTGCATCTAGGGTAAAGTTACAAGAATCTTGGAGAATACAAACATCATTTACTTGTATTAAATTACCTGTACAGAATATCGGAATGCGTTCTTGATACGCTTTAATCGCCAAAATATAATCACGTCCGCTTAATTCGGTCTGAATTTTACAGATTTGATTGTTGACGGCTCCAAATAGTGTAATTTGTCCGATTAATTCAGTCTTGTTTGCAGGCTGAATTTGCATCACTACTCCCTGAACCTTGACAGCATTGACTGTTGCATTTAAGAAATGGCTGGGTTCTTGACCTGTAATCCTTGCGTACAGGACAACGGGATCGAGATCGGCTTCATTCTCCCATTGGATCGTTCCTAAATCATGATTGACTCGGACTTTAGCAAAATAGTCTGGATTTTTTAAGGGAGTAAATATACCTGTAAAATCTATTATGTGACTAATATCAACTATGCCCTCAACGCCATCATCGAATCGTATATGGAGTTGATATCTTTCTAAAGGTTGAACATCGACAATATCTTTTAGCATGGCTTACTCTAAAGGAATGATTTTGTTTAACGGTTGATTCGTTTGGGCGATCGCACTTTCTTATACATCTAAATTGCCGTTGGTAGGGGCACGATACCATCGTGCCCTGCTATCAGACTGGTTAAGGTGCGTTACGCAAGCGCTTTCACACCCTACAGATAGAGCCTTTGCGTAATCCAAATCGTGAGCGGGTAACGCAACCCGTTATCATGATGTTATGGGAAGAAGCAACACCTCTGGTCACACTACTGTTGTCGGCACTCACCCCTACCTTGAACTCAACAATCAAGGTCAAATCCAGCGCTTTTATCTCAACCAAGACACCCATACCCTAGGACGCGATCGCACGTTCTCTAACCTCCCCATCCCTCCCAGTTGGGGCGTTATCTCTAACCGCCACGCCATCTTACGCAAAGAGGGTGAGGACTATCGCATTTTCGATGGCGATGGTCAACGTCCCAGTACCAATGGTATTTTTATCAACAAAACTCGGATCAACACCAGCCAAGGCTATCTC
>CAZNNK010000425.1:0-6224 GCA_964574085.1 uncultured Coleofasciculus sp. | reverse complement strand
TTTCTGCAATGAAATTTAGTCTGTCTATATTTGACTATACTTTTACCAACTATATGGCTAATCCATCAATTAAGCTAAAAATAAATTTGTGTATAGGTTACGCCTATTTAATTTGTTTGTCCAAAGTCCAAAAATTTAGATGTAGGGGCGGGTTTAGGTACTCAATCCATCTAGTCACCGATAATGGAACAACAAAACCCGCCCATTCCCCCACCGCAAGGCAATCAATTAATCCCAAACCGGACAACAAAACCCACCGGATTGCTAACCGCGATCGCACCTCAAAAATGTCCGGGTGAAAGGGTGGAGTCGGGCGGGTTTTGTAGAAAGATGATGGGTAGACTCCATTAATTTTGTCCCTAAACCCGCCCCTACACACAGACGCTTCAAAGGCACATCTGGAACATGACTCCCCCATCTCCCCCATCTCCCCCATCTCCCCTAATTTAGAGGCTAGTGAACTAACTGCGCCAAGGTTGCTTCCATTACCGCTGTGGTTTGCCCAGACACGGTAAATACCACCGCTTCGCGATAGACACGTTGGGCAGCGTGGGATTGAAGATTAGCTGCGCCACTGGAGACTGTTACCGCCGCATTGGTACACCGCCCTGCTAGGTTAATTGCCCACACCCTTAGCTGTAGGGATTGGGAATGATGGGTTGAGTGTTGAGGATGGTCGGGGCGGGTTTTACGATTATCGTTTGTTGTCACCTGGATGTTGCTAAACTTGTCCCCATTTCCTCCATCTTCCTGATCTTCGGTGTCAGCAGAATTTGCTGATAAGGCGGCGATCATGGCGGCTTCACAGTCCAAGACTTCGGCGTTAAGATGATCAAAAGCCTTTTGAATAAATTCGAGTTGCTTGCGTTGGTAAGCAGCGGCAATTATATCTAATCCGGCTTTAGCACAACCTAAGGCAAAGAACCCATGATTTAATACATTTTTTTGATCCGCTGCATGAATCGCCCCGGCTTTTCTGAGGAATAAAACCGACTCGTTCGGTAAAAACCAATCCGTCAGACTCGCCGACACCGTATTCGTGGAATTCATCGCCGCTAACGCCATGGGTTGACTAAAGGCGATCGCATGTCCAACGCCTTGCTCGGTCGAGGTAAAGGGTACAATACCATAGAGTTCTCGACCATCGGGTAATGTCGCCCCAATCACAAAATCCCCAAACAAGCCAAACCCGGTAATCCAAGGGACATTTCCAGTAATCTGATAGCCCCCATCCACAGGTGTCGCCTTGACTGGAGGATTCCCAGTGCGTCGCAGTTGGGAGAAACCCACCCCGACTAACGCCTCACCTCTCCCCATGCGGGGAAGATACTGCTGCTTTAAGGCGTGATTGTCACTTTTTGCCAAAAATCCACCTGCACTTTGATGCTGAGTTTGCAGAAAAGCCAACGCGCCCGAATAGCGAGAGACTCGTTGTTGGAAGTGAAAGAAGGTGACAGGATTCACCTCAGCACCTCCCCAATCTTGGGGAACTTTCAGCGCTAGCAGATGGCGATCGCCTAATCCTTTGAGTGCGGTGCGTAATGCTTCGGTATCCTGATCGATCTCTGAGGCGCGAGGGGCAACAATTTCGCGCAAATAAGCCTCCGTCACGTCTAAAAGGTTAGACGGATTCGCGATTCCCTTCGGGATAGCTTCGCTTCGCGCGTTAGGAACACCCTGGTTCGCTGTAGTTGGTGACATTTGGCAACAAACAGTTTAACAATACCTTTTTCAGGGTATCCGACCCGCTTAAGTTCTGAGAACAGTATCACGTCAGCTCAAGCTGATCTGTATTTAAATTAACCATTTCCTGTGCGGAACCCTAGCCAATCCGTTAAGGCTGAATTGTTTATGAAGCTTTAATGAAGAACCACCTGAGACTGATTTGGGCAAATTCGATTAGTTTTTTTTATGCTTTTTACTTTATTTGGGCATCCTTTTAGTAGCTTTCAGCATTAATTATACACATTAATTAATTTTTTTTATGAGTTCGATACAGTTGTGTTTATTTCTACGTGTTAGAGACACTTGGCGTCAATTATTGTTAATTTAAAGCTGAACGATAACCCATATTCATAAAATACTTTTATGAGAGTATAGTTTTATTTTTAACAAGATATCGTAAAGACACTAACATTTTTGATTCACCAATAGTAAGGTAGGAAACAAAGACTTGTATAAGCGTTTAATCAGGGTGAAACCATGAAATACGCCGTTGCCGAAAAATCCCGTCTTAACTCTTCAAGCCAGCCCCAAGCCGAAAAAACTCCGTCTGATTTTTGGCTTTCCCTGAGAAGCAACGTTAGGTTAAAACATCAGACGCCTGCCATTCAGCCTGTTTCACGCAACCAAAACTTACCTCTTTCCTTCAACCAAGAACGACTCTGGTATCTGGAACAGTTACAGCCCGATACTTCTGTACATAACCTTTTGCATTGTTTGCATTTCCAAGGTGAACTCAATGTAGTAGCCCTACAGATGAGTTTAGGAGAACTTATTCGACGCCATGAAATCCTGCGAACCACGTTTCCTACCGTCAATGGATTACCCATCCAAGTGATCTGTCCAGAAATCGATTGGACTCTGCCAATTATAGACTTGCAAGAACTTCCTCTAGAGCAAAGGAAAGCTGAAGCCCAAAAACTGGCTGTCGAAGATGCCAAGCAACCGTTTTACTTGACAAAAAGCCCCTTATGGCGTATTAAACTTTTGCGCCTAACTGAACAAGAACACATACTGGTACGAACCATACACCATATCATCTTCGATGGTTGGTCTGACCGAGTATTCCTGCGGGAACTCGGTGTGCTTTACGATGCCTTTTCCCAGGGAAAATCATCGCCACTTTCGGAACTTCCAGTTCAATATGCCGACTATGCCCAAACCCAACGGAAATGGCTGCAAGGCGAGGTATTCTCTACTCAACTGGACTACTGGCAGAATCAGCTCAGTGGCATTTCAGCTCTGGAATTGCCCACGGATTATTCACCTCCACCCGTACCAAGTTACCAAGGTGCTTATCAACCCTTTGAGTTATCACAAAACTTAACCCAGGCGCTCAAGAAATTGAGTTATCAGGAAGGTGTTTCTCTGTTCGTCACCTTGTTAACCACATTTAAAACCTTGCTCTACTTATATACAGAGCAAGAAGACATGGTTATCTGTTCGCCTGTTGTTGGTCGCCATCAAGTTAAATCAAAAGGGTTAATTGGCTACTTCAATAATATAGTAGCGCTCCGTACTGACTTATCAGGAAACCCCAGTTTTCGAGAACTGTTGCATCAAGTCAGTCACGTTTCCTCACAAGCATTTGCCCACCAAGATATACCCCTACAAAAGGTGGCAGAACTCCCCAATTTAGTTCACACACCGCTGACGCGAGGGATGTTTGTCTTGCAAAATACCCCAAATCCGTCATTAAACCTTGATGGATTAACCGTGAACTCCTTGTATGTAGAGCGGGAAATCGCCAACTTTGATTTCTCTGTTTCCCTGCAAGAAAAATTAGGGAAATTAACAGGAGGATTGCAATACAAAACAGACCTATTCCAGGCGACTAGCATCGCTCAGATGTTGGATCATTTCCAGACCTGGCTAGAACGCTTAGTTGCCAATCCCGAACTGTGCCTAGAAGACTTGCCACGTTTTGCTGATGGAAAACTCCATCAACGGTCTGACGACAATCTGGATGCAGCTCTCTTAACCCGACAGCAACAGACAACCTATATCGCTCCGCGAGATAAGCTGGAACACCAACTCACCCAAATTTGGGAAAAAGTTCTAGGCATTCAACCCATCGGCGTGAGGGATAACTTCTTTGAACTCGGGGGACATTCCCTGTTAGCAGTACAACTGTTCGGACAAATCGAGAAGAAATGGAACAGAAATCTGCCCGTAGCTACCCTTTTCCAAGCACCAACCGTCGAGCAACTCGCCAACCTTCTGCGCCACTCAGGATGGTCAGCACCTTGGTCTTCATTGGTGGCGGTTCAACCACAGGGTTCTAAACCACCATTATTTTGTGTTGCTGCAGCTGGCTGCACCGCTCTGGGTTTGACCACTCTGGCGCGTCATCTCGGATCAGACCAACCTTTTTATGGTTTGGAAGAAAAAATGGATGGAAAACAGGCTCCCAAATTGCGGATTGAGGACTTAGCCGCTCATTATATCGAAGAAATTTGTACGGTTCAGCCTGATGGTCCTTATTTTTTAGGAGGTCACTCCTTTGGTGGTGTAGTTGCCTTTGAAATGGCTCAACAGCTACAGGCGCAAGGGAAGAAGGTCGCTCTGCTAGCCCTATTAGATACCATCTATAATGGGTCGCCGATTAATAGTCAGCCATCGCCTTCACCATCGCCTTCACCATCGCGTTCCCATGCTTCTCAACATCTGGAGCAAATTTCACAACTCGGATTTAGCGAGAAGCTAACTTACATCTATGCCTATGCCCAAGAGCGTTTTGGACGCGAAGTTTGGAAGAAACAGAAAGAACTGACTAAATTCCGGAAAGACCTTGAGCATAAAATCAAGAAAATGACCTGTGATTTTTACTTGAGGAATGGACGGGAATTGCCTTACCCTCTCCGAGGATTTCATTTGTTAGAGGAGAAGATAAAAGCGAGAAAAGCGTATCAACTGCCACTCTATCCTGGTCAGGTGACTGTATTCTGGGCTATGGGAAATGGTAATCCTCAACAAACTTACCATAACCGTTCAGGTTGGGACAGAGTGGCTGGAGGAGGATTGAGGCTCCACGGTGTTCCTGGTAATCATGGCACATTGAAGTCAGAACCTAACGTACAGGTTTTGGCAGAAAAATTGCGGGCTTGTTTGGATGAAGCACAGGCGGAAGTGGAAAGGATGGTTGGTTCAACAGACTCCCGTTAATTCTGCACAACTTTTTTATTGACTAGACCCAAAAAGTGAGGTTTAATTATGCAACCTATTGAAGAAATGCTACGCCAACATATTTCCGAAAATATCCTGTTCAGTAGCAACGGCTATCCTTATCCCGATGACGCTTCCTTACTGGAAAACGGTATCATTGATTCGATGAACGTGATGGAATTAGTGCTGTTTCTGGAAGAAAACTTGGGCATTGAGGTGGAAGATGTCGAGATTGTCCCGGAAAACTTTGATTCCGTTAGGAATCTAGCTGAATTTGTCCGACAAAAACAGTCCCGGTTTGTTAACAATTGAGGGAAGTAATTGTCATGTTGGTACAGGAATTTCTGGAGTCTAGCGCTGACCGATTGCCGGATAAGGTGGCGTTGATTGGCGATGGGCAACGCCTAACATATCCCGAAGTCGAGGCACAGGCAAACCGCTTGGCAAATGCGTTCTTGGCACAGGGTTTACAACAAGGCGATCGCGTCGTATTATTTCTACCGAACTGCCTAGAGTTGGCGATCGCAATTTTTGCCGTTCTCAAAGCGGGTGGCGTTTTTGTCCCACTTAACCCCAGCACGAAGTCCGATAAGTGCGCCTATATCTTAAACAATTGTCAAGCCAGAGTTTTAGTCACCAGTGGGCGACAAGCCGATTTAGCCCAACAACTCACCCAACAGGTGCCTTCCCTCACCACCATCATCCTCACGTCGCCAACCCCTGAGACGAGTACGGGCAATGTCCTCAACTATACCGCCATCCAGGGCGATTATATAGCAGATCGTCCCCCAAACGTCAATATTGATCTCGACCTAGCCTGCCTAATTTATACCTCCGGTAGCACGGGCGACCCCAAAGGCGTCATGTCAGACCACAGCAATGTTGTCTTTGCAGCCAGTTCGATTATCGAATATCTGGGCAATGTCGAGAGTGATATTGTCATTGGCTTGTTGCCCTTGTCCTTCGATTACGGACTGTACCAACTTTTGATGGTATTTAAGTTCGGCGGCACTCTGGTACTGGAAAAAGGATTTACCTATCCAGCCGCCATTCTCAAGCGCATGGAACAAGAGCGGGTCACTGGCTTCCCTGGCGTCCCGACAATCTACGCCATGCTACTGAAAATGGATCTGAGTGCCTACGATTTATCCAGTTTACGTTATTTGACCAACACCGCCGCCGCCTTACCTCCCTCCCACATTCTCCAAATTCGGGCTAAGTTTCCCTGGGCGACGCTGTTCTCGATGTACGGTTTAACCGAAACTAAGCGCACCCTCTATCTGCCCCCAGATCAACTGGATAAACGTCCCGATTCCGTGGGCATCGCCATTCCTGGC
>CAZNNK010000424.1:0-6230 GCA_964574085.1 uncultured Coleofasciculus sp. | reverse complement strand
GACTTTTTCAACTCAATTGTGGAGAACTTGCGGCAGATTGTAACACGGGTACAAGAGTCAGCGATTCAGGTGAATATGGCGGTTGGTGAAGACGAACAAGCGATTCAGCAACTGGCAGAAGCGGCACTAAAACAGGCAGAAGAAACGACTCAGATTTTAAATTCTGTCGAACAAATGACCCGTTCCATTGAAGAAGTCGCCGAGAACGCTCGCCAAGCGGCAGTTGTGGCGGGTACAGCATCTAATACCGCCCAAATGGGTCAAGCGGCGATGGATTTAACCGTAGAAAATATCTTAAATCTACGTGGTGCGATTGGGGAGACGGCGAAAAAAGTGAAGCGCTTGGGTGAGTCGTCGCAACAGATTGCCAAGGTGGTATCTATCATTGAGAAAATTGCCCTACAAACCAACTTACTGGCGATTAACGCCGGGATTGAGGCAGCACGGGCTGGTGAAGAGGGGCAAGGTTTTGCCGTTGTTGCCGAAGAAGTGGGAGAATTGGCGGCAAAATCAGCGGCGGCGACTCAAGAAATTGAAGAAATTGTTGAGAGTATCCAACGGGAAACCGCAATGGTGGTTGAGGCGATGGAACAAAGCACCAAGCAGGTGGTAGAAGGAACCCAGTTGGTGGATGATGCCAAGAATAGTTTGGGTCAGATGTTAGAGGTATCCTATCAGATTGACCAATTGGTGCAGTTAATTTCTACGGCTACCGTGTCTCAGACACAAACGGCGCAAGCGGTGAGTAGTTTGATGTACGAGATTGCCATGGTATCAGCCCAAACCTCAGATTCCTCGACAAAAGTGTCAAATTCGCTGCGAAAAACGGTGGAAGTGGCGCGAGAGTTGCAGGCGTCTGTGGGAACGTTTAAAGTTGATCCACAACTGGATTATGAGTAAGGTTTTGGTTGTGGTGTAGGCGCTACCTGTAGGGACAATTCATGAATTGTCTCTACAAGAAATTAAATTGTAGGGGCGGGTTTAGGGATTCAAGCTATTTGTCACCAATAACTTTTCAACAAAACCCGCCCTGATTCAATTGTAGAGAAGAAATCGTACGGAGTTTCTGGGCGCACGGACTGTGCGCCCCTACAAACAATATAATCCATCCAATTCGGTACGCTATGCCATTATAAAGGCGCGGTGGGTGTTGACAACTGTTTTACTCCTGTTCGTTGTGCGATCGCACTCCTGAAAGCGAGGGTCTTTAAATTGATTGGGAGAACTAGACTTAATGAGTATTTGGATACTCGATACTGATCATGTTACGCTACTACTCCAAGGACACCAAGCTGTTTGTCGTACAATTTGAATTTTTCTTTTATGTCCTAACTAGAGTGCGTAGTGCTATACAGCGTCACGCAACGCCTGTATATCTGAACCACAAATGGCGTTCAGATTACGGGTAATCTTCTCAATATCCCAGTTCCACCATTGAATTTCTAACAATTCATCGATAACGTTATCGTCAAAACGCTTGCGGATTTCTCGCGCCGGATTTCCACCGACAATCGTATACGGTTCAACCGGGCGAGTTACCACTGATGCTGTGGCGATAATTGCCCCATCTCCGATGTGAACACCGGGCATAATGGTGGCGGCATACCCGATCCAAACATCATTCCCAATTACTGTATCTCCTTTGTGGGGGAAGCTATCGGGCATAGCGACTTCCCAACCTGAACCAAAGATGGGGAAGGGATAATTCGTCAACCAATCAGTGCGATGATTTCCTCCATTCATAATAAATTTGACATCTGAGGCAATCGCGCAAAATTTGCCGATGATTAGCTGATCGCCCTCAAAATCAAAGTGATATAAAACATTTCGTTCAAAGTTTTCGGGATTCTCAAAATCATCATAATAGGTGTAGTCACCAACAATAATATTCGGATTCTTGATAATATTCTTTAAGAAAACTAACCGCCTTTGGTCGGCTAATGGATAGTTGCTGTGGGGGGAAGGTCCATAAATCATGAGACATGCTAGCGACTAGACGTCACCACTACACCAATAAAGTCCGCCAGGGCGGACTGGAATGATCGAGGAAATAGATAACTCGGATTTGGTATAACGCGATCGCGGATTCTATGGCTATTTCTTAATCAAATCTTAAGAGTTGCCGCCTTGAGTTTGATTCAATTGACTCTAACCTCTCTTGAACAAGAAATCTCCGTCAACCCTGGAGATAAATTTTGTCTGCTGTACTAAGAAATGTTAAGAAGTCTCAAATCCTTACTGTTGCCTAATCTCAACCATTAACTTGAATTTTGTCCGACGACTTAGGCAATATAATACAATAACTAAAATTGCTCTAAATTATATGGCTTTAACGCTTAAAATTGTTGAAGATACCCTCCTCAAACAGCGACCTGTCGATAGTAGTCAAATCTCTAACCCTGATGACCTTTATGGTCTGACGCAAGGGACAGAGTTAGCACTGCACAGTTGGGACTCTCAGGACGGAGAACCTCACCATATCCGGGTGGCGTTTGCCAACAACCTGTTCAACAACAAAAATACGTGGTACGTCTTCACTGACCATATTCAGATTTGGGATGGCGAAACCGTGGTGCTACCGCCAGTGTCTCCACCGGGTTCTACCCAAGTCCTGTATAATGTGCGTTCTTGTTCCACCCATGTGGTGCGGGGACTGGATCAACAGGTGATTGGTGAGATGAACTTTATCACGCCGGACACCTTGGTCAGTTTTGAAGACTTGAATGTGCGTCTGGGAAAAGCCGTGTGGCCCTTCCTCCAGCCTGCTGCCAAAGCCGCCCTGGGGCGGGCAATTCGCGATCGCGGCATTCCTCTAGTCATCAACTCCGGGTATCGCACCATCGCTCAACAACTGATCCTCTACAATCACTATCGGGGAGGTCGTCGCTGCGGGATTCAACTCGCCGCCCGTCCGCCTCGTAGTAATCACCAAAGTGGTTTAGCGATTGATATCCAAGATACCGATGGCTGGCGACCTTTTTTGGAACGACATGGCTGGCGATGGTTGGGTCCGAGGGATTATCCTCACTTCGACTATATTCGCGGCGGACGTGATATTCGTAGCCAAGCGGTGCTGGCGTTTCAACGGGTTTGGAATCGATACAATCCCCAGGATCGAATTGCCGAAGACGGGGGCTATGGACCTGCCACTGAACGGCGACTGAATCGGAGTATTATCGGCGGTTTTGGGGAAGTCTGGCAGGGCTTTGAAATCCTTAAGTTGACCAGTCCCTACATGCATGGTAAAGATGTCCGCAAAATACAGCAAGCGTTAGCAGATGCCAAAGTTGATGTTGGGGTAGATGGCGTGTTTGGACCAGGAACTCAAGCAGCAGTGAAGCTGTTTCAAAAGGCAAGGGACTTGATTAGCGATGGTGTGGTGGGACCCGCCACTCTGGTGCAACTGGGATTTTTCGGTGTACCTGTGGTGGTTTCGCCGCCTCAACCTGAACCGGAACCGACTCCAGAACCTGAACCTGAACCTGAACCACCTAAACCCCCAACTCCACCCCCAACGGCTGTCGGGCGCATCTTAATTTCTGCGGGTCATGACCTTAAAGATCCCGGCGTTGTTGCCTTAGGGACGACAGAAGCCGAGGAAATGATTCTCACCCGTAACGCCCTGGTGCAGGAACTCCAGTCACGCGGGGTTAATTTTCTGACGGTACCCGACGACCTGAATCTTAACGACACAATCAAATGGATCAACGATCGCGTCCTACCTGGGGATGTGGCAATTGAACTGGGTGGTAATGCCTTTAATGGTTCAGTTCGAGGGACGGAAGCCTATTATATTGACGGGAACGAGGAACGCAAGGACGATGCTAAGTTGGTCTTAGAGGCATTCTTGGAAAAAGTTCCCGAACTGCGTTTACCCGGAAAACCCCTCTCTCGTGGTGTTAAACCGGATACCTTGAGTGCCAAAAATCAGCTTCCGTTTTGTCGTGAAGTCGCGGCATCATCGATTATCTTC
This sequence comes from uncultured Coleofasciculus sp., assembly GCA_964574085.1. GTDB lineage: Bacteria > Cyanobacteriota > Cyanobacteriia > Cyanobacteriales > Coleofasciculaceae > Coleofasciculus. Next base: position 2,257 of record CAZNNK010000424.1, on the reverse strand, counting down.
AATCTCTGTTTCCTCGACAATCCCGAAGACTTAACCTTACTTCAAGAAAACCGCGATCGCTTTGCTCAAGGGTTAGCCGATGGCTTGCTGCAATGGAGTGGTCAAACGGCAAAATCGGATCAAACTTCACCCCATTTCCGACTGATTAATATCAAAATTCAAAACTATGACCATGACGAAAAAGGGCTTCTGGTCAATGGGAATTCCTATATTCCGGCGGATCTGGTGGAAAACTTGGGTGTTAATCTGACCATGGAATCGGATATTCGCCAAATCAGTTATGGCAATGTCGTGTATGTAAAAGCGGTTGATCTCCAGCCTTTTAATATCTCTGTCGGCTGGGATAGTGATACCAGAACGGTATTACTGAATACAGCGACTCAAACGGATTTGGATGAGTCTGACAAGATTATCTGGTTTGGCAATGCCACAGAAGCAGATTTAAAAGCCTTTCTCACCAGTAATAATGAAAAAGCGCTCGACCAGTTCCCCGATATTCATACCATTTACATTGAAGAGGCTCAAAAAGAAGATGTCAATCACGACATTGCCTTTTGTCAGATGTGTCTGACGACCAACTTTTTACGCTTTGGCGGTTTATTACAACCGGAACAGAATAACTTTGGTGGTTTAGGGACAGCCAATAGTGATCCAGCGGGTGCATTTTTCCCAGATATCCGCACGGGTGTGAAAGCGCACATTCAGCATCTCAAAGCCTATGGGACGACTGCACCGATTGAACATCCACCCATCGTCAGTCCTCGGTTTCAGTTCGTCTTACGCGGGAGTGCGCCTTCGGTGTATGACTTGAGTCGGCGCTGGAGTGCTGATCCGGAGTATGGAAATAAGATTATGGCATTGGTGCGGCGTTTACATGGTGTGGTGTCTGATGTGGAAGACACGCCTCAATCCTTCTTTATGCGTTTGAGTCATACGGTAGCGCCCATAGAAAATAACGGTAGCGATAGTCCTTGTGGGCTTTAAACCTTACCTGTTGAAAAGGAAATCGCGGCTAGACAAACCAAGTCCGCCTAGCCTTCGGCAAGCTTCGCTAACGCGGACTAACAAAAAATTAAGGGTTTGGGAACCCGCGTTAGTCACCTTTGTGGGTTGGGTTGAGGAACTGTAGGTTGGGTTGAGGAACGAAACCCAACTCCAAGTTAGTCTGTTGGGTTTCGCTATCGCAAAGACCCAACCTACTTGAACTGTAACATTCGGTCGGGGCGGGTTTAGTCACATCTGGGTAAAAAATGATAATAGTGAAACCCGCCCCTACAGACGGGATGCTAGAAGCATCTCTACATTTCCTCAATCCTTGTACAAAATTTAAGGCGAAAGAAGTCGATACTTCACGTTCACCACTTGCTCACTATCCAGGGATGATCCACCCGCCGAAACCTCCAAGTCGCTTAACTCTAAATGAGTGGAGGGGTAATCGTCGGAATCAGATGGCGATTCTTCAGCCGATAATTTTATGCCAAATACCGAGATGGCGGGAGTTTCATTCTCTGATTCATGATCAGGTAATGCTAGAGATTCAGGTTGAGATCTGGATGAAGCTTGAGGGAAAAATGTAGTGTTATCGTTGAGGCTACGACTGTCTAGTCCCTGTAGCGACTCACCAGATAGGGTGGCGTTGTCGGGTTGAGAGGGTTCAATGGGCATAGCGCTGACGGTTGGTGTCAAGCCAGCGACAAGTACGCCAGCACCGAAAGGGATGATTATTTCACGCATCATTACCGTTGTCCTCGGAGTTGAATGGTTAGTTTGGGCAGATACACCCGGTCAGTTGATTCAGTAGCGGTGAAGCATTTGGGGGAAAAGTTTGGACGAGTATTCTAATCGATTATCCGGCAAATGGTTAGTTAATTTCACCGGGTTTGTGTATTATTGAATACATTTTTGGGAAGGATTTTGCTTCTTTCCCCTGCGATAAACTGACTTAATTTTAAACTTTAGCAATGTATTGAATCCAGCGTATCTATCCAAAGGCAAGTCATAAGTAGGTGGACTTTCAGTAAAGTTAACGGTTGAGATTAGGCAACAGGCAACAGGCAACAGGCAACAGTAAGGGTTTGAGGGCGATTTACTTGCACTTAATGAGCGTGCCATTTTCTTTTGTCCGACTACTTACTAATGGAGAACTCCTGTGAAGCGGGGAAATCGCCACAGGAGAGGTTAATGCCAAATTGCTCCATCTGCATCTACTTTTCCGTTTCTCGCCACAGGAATCGCTCTAAGGGAACTAACCGCATCA
>CAZNNK010000423.1:0-6245 GCA_964574085.1 uncultured Coleofasciculus sp. | reverse complement strand
AGACCACACCATGATTAATAAAAAAAAAACAGGCCCCATAGAATGCCTTAAATAATTTTCCTTGATCATCCGGGGGAATGCCAATGCCTTGATCAGCAACCCGCAGCCGCATTTTTTGGGCTTGAGGACTGATTTCTACCTCAATTAATCCTCCCTCTGGAGAATATTTGATAGCATTAGACAATAAGTTATCTAGAATGAGTCGGAGTAGGTTGCCATCCAAGATGCGATCGCATTCACTAGGGCAGATCAGATTCAGGCGATGTTTTTCAGTGAATTTGGGACGAACCGCTTCAATCACCTCGCCCACCAGTTCTTCAACATTAACCAAAGTAGGATTAAATTCCAGGGCTTGAGTTTCGGCTTGCTCAATGAAAATCATATCGTTGACTAGATTCGTCAGATGTTCAACTGACTGTTTAACCCGTTGGAAATGGGTTTGTTTTTTCTCCGGAGTCAAGCGATCGCTATATCTTTGTAACATTTCCGTAGACGACAAGATTGTCGTCAGGGGAGTACGGTACTCATGAGACACGGTGGCAACAATTTGAGATTTTAATTGGCTCAATTCTCGTTCTCTAGCTAGCGTTACCCGTAACTCTTCTTCTAGGCGCTGGCGTCGGGCAATTTCGGCTTCTAGTTGTTGGTTCTGCTGTCTTAATTGGGCTGTACTTTCAGCGACTCTTTTTTCTAAGTCGGCATTGGTCCGCTCTAGCAAGGCTTGGATTTGCCGTTGCTCGATCACATCATGGAACACCAATACAGCTCCCAGAATCTGCTCGCTATCATTCTTAATGGGAGCTGCACTATCATCAATAGGAATTTCTTCACCCTCTTTATTAATCAGCAGCGTATGATTTTCTCGGCTTACGGTTTTTCCCTGTTCTAGAGACAACGTGACAGGGTTCGGAATGGCTTCTCGTGTCGTTTCATTAATGGTCAGAAATATTTGATTCAGATCTTGACCCAAGGCGTCTTGTTGCGTCCATTTGGTTAGCGTCTCAGCCACTGGATTCATAAATGTGATTGCCTGTTGCAGATCAGTGGTAATGACTGCATCACCGATACTTTTTAGTGTTGTGGTTAGCCATTGCTCTCGTTCCCGAAGCTGTTGCTCTATTTTATGTTTGTAGAGCGCTACTTCAATCGTGGTGGATAAATCTTTGGATTCAAAGGGCTTGAGTAAATAACCATAGGGTTCGGTAAATTTAGCCCGTTCCAGCGTCTCCTCATCGTTATAGGCAGTCAGATAGATAACAGGGAGTTGAAACTGCTGGCGCATTTGCGCCGCCGCTTCAATGCCATCAATCTTGCCTTTGAGCCGGATATCCATTAGCACTAAGTCGGGAGGATTTTGAGGGATTCCGGCGAGCGCGGCTTCGGCAGATATCACATTGGCGGTTACAGTATATCCGAGGGCTTCTAGTCGATTTTGAATGCTGAGGGCGACAACTCTTTCATCTTCAACGACTAATATTTTTGCTTTAACCATTTGTTTAATTTAAAAAGACAAATAGATGATAAAATTAGATAAACTTAACTTATCTTTATTTTGATTGTTTTTTCGGCATTTAACACCAGAGCAAGTTATGCCCAATAAGTAAGATAGACGTGCCATGACACGTCTCTACGGTTTAGTTACAGGTTTCGATTGGAAAACTAATATTCACTTCTGTTCCCTGATCCAGGTTAAAGCTGAGATCACCCTCCAATTGTTCAGTCAAAACATTAATTAATTGTAAGCCTAATGATTTAGGGTTGGCAAATTCCAGATCAGGTGGGAACCCGACGCCATTATCTTTGACGGTTAGGTGACAGCGATCCTCAGGTTCTGCGGTCAGGATTACCTCAATCGTCCCTTCCCTACCCTTGGGAAAGGCATATTTGAGCGCGTTGGACACTAATTCGCTAATAATCAAACCACAGGGAATGGCGGTATCGATCGCTAAATTCACCTCATGGATATAAAACTCTAAATTCACTCGGTTATATTCGACAATATAGATCTGAAACAAATAACTGGTCAAATTCTCAATGTACTCGGCAAAATTAATCCGGGCAAAATCTTGCGATTGATACAATTTCTCATGCACCAGCGCCATTGACTTAACCCGATTCTGGCTTTCTTGGAACAGTTCTACTGTGGTTGGATCAGTAATGTACTGAGATTGCAAATCCAAAAGACTCGAAATCACCTGCAAATTATTTTTCACCCGATGGTGAATTTCCTGGAGCAAGACTTCTTTTTCCCGCAAAGAGGCTTGAATTTGGATTTCCGCTTGCTTGCGCTCCGTGATATCCAGGTTAATTCCCATCATTCGCACAGGCTGACTCGTTTCATCATAGAATACCTGAGATTTGCTTTCCACCCAACGCAGGTTCCCATCGGGTCTGATAATCCGAAATTCAATATCATAGCAATCTTCCTGCTCATCAATCGCTCGTCGATCCGCTTGGTGAACGCGATCGCGATCATCGGGATGAACCATTTCCAGAAATGTTTGGTAGCTGATCTGTGTGGTTTTGGCGTCTAACCCATAAAGGTGTTGCAGATGGTAGGAACAGGTAATTTTTTCCGTCTCCAGGTTTCTATCCCAGAATCCCATACGAGCCGCATCTAGGGCTAACCGTAATTGTTCTTCACGCTGACGTAGCTGTTCTTCAGCCAGCTTACGTTCTGTCACATCCAGGTTCAATCCTATTGTCCAGATCGGTTGACCCGTTTTATCATAAATAATCTGACCTTTGCTTTGAATCCAACGCACAATCTGATCGGGCCAAATAATCCGATATTCAAGGTCATAATCCTCCCCAGTTTGAATCGCCCATTCCATGCTTTGCTTAACCAGTTCCTGATCGTCTGGGTGAACTTTTTCTAAAAAGGTTTCGTAGGGAATTTCTGGACGATCAAATGCCAATCCATAGAGTTGTTCCAGGCGATAAGACCAAGTAATCATTCCGGTTTGCAAATTCCAATCCCACTTTGCCATCTGGGCGGCATCGAGGGCAAGCCGTAAGCGGGCTTCACTTTGCTGTAACAGATCCTCTGCCAGTTTACGAGCGGTGATATCGGTACTCACACCGAGGACTTGAGTCACCTGTCCATCTGGAGCCACCAAGGGAGTTTTAATGGTTTGATACCACCGCATTTGACCCTGTTGATCCCAGGAAAACTCTTCGGGAATGAACTTTGGCTGTAAGCTGGTCAATATCTCTTGATCCTCAGCCAGGAAGCGTTCCACATCTGCCGCATCATTATGGAGTTGAGCGGTTGTTTTTCCCAGCACTTCCTCGACAGGAATCCCCCGATGTTCGGCAAACATGCGATTGGCTAAAATGTACTGACCGTTTTGGTCTTTGACATAAATTATATTAGGGTTGGTGTCAATGATTGTTTGCAGGAAGTCTTTTTGGTCTTGCAAGGCTTGCTGAGCTTTTTGGCTCTGAGTGACATCAATCCCCACACAAACAATATTGGTTCCTTGCTGATATTTTTGCGTTGCAATTAGGTGATAGTGACAGAGACCATTGATATTAATTTCCAGAATCTTTTGGTCAGTTTGAGCCGAACTGGCGATAAACTGCTCAATATACCTGACAAACGTCGGATTATTATTGAGAAAGCCTAGGGGTTGACCGACAAAGTTGTCCGGCGACAGATTGAACCTATCTGCCAAATATTGATTCACTCCCAGATATCGTCCTTGGCAACTCATCCAGGAGACGCAACCGGGCACCGCATCCAAAACCGCTTGCAGTTGTTCCTTGGCTTGTTGTAATTGTATCTCTATGGTTTGACGGTGAGTAATTTCTTGCTGGAGGCGGGTATTCGTTTGTTCTAACTCGGCGGTGCGTTCGCTGACTCGTTGTTCTAAATGGAGATGAGCCTGTTGCAGCAGGACTTCCGCCTGTTTGCGATCGCTAATATCTTGAATCAGGGCAATTGTGTACTCGGATAACCCATTCGCGCCACGAACGGCTGAGGCTGACACATGCACCCAGACCAGATGACCTTGGTGATGAATATAGCGTTTTTCGGCGTTTAGGTGAGTAATTTCCCCGGTGATCAGTTTATGTAAATCTTGATAGCACTGGGTTATCTCATCGGGATGGATAAACAGATGGAACGGCTGATTTAATAATTGGTCAGCCCTGTAGCCGAGGATATCTTGTAGCGCCTGATTGGTATGCAGAACCTGTCCTTGAGTATTCGCGATCGCCATGCCAATGGGTGCCAACTCAAATACTGTGCGGAAACGGGCTTCACTCTCCCGCACTGCTTGTTGAGCCTGGTGAATGTCGGTAATATCGCGGCACACGCTGAGAACAAATTCTACGGAACCATCTGGGGCAAATTCGGGGACGAGACGGGATTGGTAATAGCGTTGTCCATGGGGAGTCAAGAACGTGAATTCACTCTCATTTTCCTCACCCGTTTGAAACACCGTTTGTAAGGATTCCTCCCAGACGGGAATAAGAGTTTCTGGCATTCCTAATTCCCGGTGGGTGTTCCCCAGAAACGCCTGATAGGGGATACCCGTTTCCTGTTCAATGACGGGGTTGACGTAGACATGACGCAGATGACGGTCAAACCGAGCGACAATATCGGGCGAATGATCCAGTAGGGCTTGAAATTCCTGTTCTCGTTGATTGAGCGTATCCTCAACCTGTTTGTCTTCGGTAATATCTTCAGTAATCGTGGCGAGGAGGACTTGAGGCACATCGGGCTGGCTTTCTCCCCAGGGATTCGGGATCATAAAAGAGCGCGATCGCACCCATCGGATTGAGCCATCTGATTTGACAATACGATATTCTTGTGGCAATCCACTCCCAGGGTGTTGCGTCCAAGCCGCCGCCACTCGCTCTCGATCCCGGCGATCGATCGCATCCAGGATACACCGCATATACCCTCCCGGATGACTGGATAATTGGTCAGGGGTATGACCCCACATCTGCTCAGTCGCCGCATTAGCGTATAATAGTTGATGCCGATTTACCGAGGTCAACCAAAAGACATCCGCAAAAGGTTCTGTCATCACTGTATCCTTGATCTGGATCTGGCTAAAAAAGATCTGCCTAGAAAAATTTTAAAGACAACCAACCTGGTTGTCTTCGACAGCCCTAATAAAAAAATACGATTTTACGGAATCCGGTTCGGGATTGTCAAACGATTGTCTGATGACGAACGAGAATCAGCTTTGCCATTGTTGATGAGTTTTGCAGCACTACAGGGAAGAGCGGGTTTAAGCGATAAAGTTTTGTCAATGTTCGATAACTTTACTTGCACCCGCCCTTCTGGGAAATCTGCTTTGATTAAAGCAAGCTGTTGAGGTTATTGTCCCCTACCCCAGATAGATTTTGCCGAGGAGGTTCTATCCTTTCGCTGCCATGGACAGGATCAGGTCAATCATGCGATTAGAATAGCCCCACTCGTTGTCATACCAAGCCACGACTTTGAAGAAGTTGGAGTTGAGTTCCATACCCGCCCCCGCGTCAAAGATGCTAGAACGGGGATCAGTGGTGAAGTCTGTGGACACAACGGAGTCCTCCGTATATCCCAGAACCCCTTTGAGTTCTCCTTCCGAGGCTTTCTTCATCGCGTCACAGATTTCTTGATAGCTGGTGGCTTTATCAGTACGGAAGGTGAGGTCAACTACTGAGACATCGGGCGTGGGTACGCGGAATGCCATCCCGGTGAGTTTGCCTTTGAGTTCCGGTAGAACCAAGGTAACGGCTTTGGCTGCACCGGTAGAGGCGGGGATAATGTTTTGCGCCGCACTGCGTCCAGCCCGCAAGTCTTTCTTACTTGGTCCGTCTACGGTGGGTTGGGTGGCGGTCATGGCGTGAACGGTGGTCATTAGACCTTCTGCCAAACCAAAGTTGTCTTGAATGACTTTAGCCACGGGAGCGAGGCAGTTAGTGGTACAACTAGCGTTGGATACGACCGTATGCTTGTTGGGATCGTAGCTCTGATGATTCACACCTACCAAGAGAGTGGGGACTTTTTCCGGGTCTTTTTCTTTGGTGGGAGCCGAGATGACGACTCGCTTCGCCCCAGCGGTGAGGTGCTTGGATGCACCGTCATAGGTGGTAAATAGACCTGTGGACTCAACTACATACTCGACGCCGTATTTACTCCACGGTAGTTCCTCTGGATTCTTGATCGAGACGCAGGGGATTACTTTATCGTTGACCACAATGGCGTCGGGTTTGGCTTCTACCGTACCGTTGAACCGACCATGGGT
>CAZNNK010000422.1:0-6247 GCA_964574085.1 uncultured Coleofasciculus sp. | reverse complement strand
ACAGGAAACCCTGAACGAGCGGTTCAGATTGCTCAAACTATTCAATCTTACTATGGCGGGAAAAATCAAGCCATGGCGACAATTGAACGTTATAAAAATTAACGTTTATCGGCAAATTACCACACCGGGTAGGGATGTTCCGGCGGAAGTCTCTATACCCTGAAACTGTAACCAGTCAACAGGATAGAGCCGTTTTATCAAAAAAGGCAATAAGGAATATGAGATAATTGTCAGTCAGGGCAGGTTTAGTCATACCTAGGTTAAGGTAGAAAATGATGACCGTAAAATCTGCCCCTACACACGCGCTAGATACCGTCAACATTTATCCGAGGTAATCTTGTGTTCAATTCAGAGCAATTATTACAGGAACGTTACCAACTGCAACAAAAATTAGGACGCACGGCAGCAGGGCGACAAACTTGGTTGGCGACGGATTTACAGTCCAATGAACAAGTAACAGTTAAACTATTAGCCTTTAGCCCGGAAATGCCGTGGGAAGAATTTAAACTCTTTGAACGCGAGGCACAAGTTTTACAAGCGCTGAATCATCCGCGTATTCCCCGCTATCGGGATTATTTTTCCTTAGACAAAGAAGCGGGGTTACAGTTACCCTGGTTTGGATTGGTACAAGATTATATTCCTGGGGCTTCGCTTCAAGAATTATTAGATAAAAATAGACGGTTTAGCGAGAAACAGGTTCGTGCGATGGCGACCCAAGTTCTAGATATTCTGATTTATTTACACGAACTGAGTCCGCCAGTATTACACCGAGATATTAAACCGAGTAATCTGATTTTCGGGAAAGACAAGCAGGTTTATTTGGTGGATTTTGGGGCGGTTCAAGCACAAGCGGCTGTTACAGGAGTGACGTTTACTGTGGTGGGGACGAGTGGTTATGCGCCCTTAGAACAGTTTTGGGGACGGGCGGTAGCGGCTTCCGATTTATATGCTTTGGGCGCAACTTTAATTCACCTACTAACAGGTACAGCCCCGGCTGATTTACCCCAAAAAGAAGGGCGGATTTATTTTCGCGATCGCGTCAGTATTAACTCCAATTTTATCACTTGGATTGAGCAGATGACCGAAATTGTGTTAGAAAAGCGCTTTAGCACCGCCAAACAAGCTATGAAATCGCTGATATCCGGACATATTCAACCGTCTAATTCCACCTCAAGTCCGGTTCGCGGGAATATACCTAAACCTTCAGGTAGCTTAATTAAGCTTAAAGCCAATAGGGATAAATTAGAAATTACTATCCCATCTCCTGGGTTGAGAAAAATCAGACAATATAATTGGTTTGTTGCCTTAATTATTGTCTATTTCAATCTGGGAACTGTTTTTTTGCTGATCAATTTATTCATGAATACTAATGAATTAATAAGTGCAGTTGTCGTATTACTGGCTTTAATCGGTATAGGCAGTTGGTGGGGACATAGTCTCGGACAAAAAACTAACGTTTTATTTGATCGCAACCGTAAAAGCTTAGAAATAGAACGGCAAAACTTGTTATTTAAATATGGTTATCAGCAGATCAATATCATGACTATTGGTAATGTTTTTTTGATGAATCGTGGTTCAATTTACGAAATTAGAATTCCATCCGCTAATTATAATTATAACCTGGGTGGCGCTTTAGGAGAAAAGGAAAGCACCTGGTTACTCCAAGAAATATTAAATTGGCTTTATTTTCAATAAAACTGTTGAGTTTAGTTTTTTCCTAGAGGAAAATATCATGTTTAATGCCAAGCAATGTTTAAAGGAACATTACCAACTGCAAAAAAAATTAGGACGGACGGCACCAGGTCGTCAAACTTGGTTAGCGATTGATTTACAGTCAAATGAACAAGTGACAGTTAAGCTATTAGCTTTTAGTCCAGAAATGCGGTGGGAAGAGCTTAAACTATTTGAACGGGAAGCACAAGTTTTACAATCCTTGAATCATCCCCATATTCCTCACTACCGCGATTATTTTTCTTTAGACCAAGAATCTGGACTACAGTTACCGTGGTTTGGATTGGTACAAGATTATATTCCAGGGATTTCACTTCAGAGATTATTGGACAAAAATCAACACTTTAATGAAAAACAGGTTAATTTTATTGCCTGTAAAGTCCTCAAGATTTTAATTTATTTACATGAACTGAGTCCGCCTGTATTGCACCGAGACATTAAACCCAGTAATCTTATTTTAGGGAAAGATAAACAGATTTATCTCGTAGATTTTGGTGCCGTACAAGCTCAAGCGGCGGTTACGGGAGTCACATTTACTATCGTGGGTACGAGTGGTTATGCACCCTTAGAACAATTTTGGGGACGTGCAGTTCCAGCGTCTGATTTATATGGGTTAGGTGCTACCTTAATTCACCTGGTAACTGGTACAGCCCCCGCTGATTTACCCCAAAAAGAGGGACGGATTTATTTTCGCGATTCCCTTCGGGATAGCTTTGCTTCACGCATCAGCCTCAACTCCCATTTTATTAGTTGGATTGAGCAGATGACTGAAATAACCATAGAGAAACGTTTTAGCACTGCTAAACAAGCACTCGAAGCGCTCAAAGCTGGATGGACTCAATATTCCAATCCAACCTTCCATCCTACGATGAGAATAATTTCTCGACCTTATGGTAGTCTGATAAAACTCTACAAGTACCTCGAACGATTAGAAATTATCATCCCTGCTCCGGGAATGAGAAAATTCACCAAATTTAGTTTATTTGGTGGAATCATAAATTTACTTCCACATTTGTCTCGTTTATTCGGTGGAATTGCAAATTGGTGTCTATCTAAGCTTAAAAATACTGGTGTATTGTCAATTTTGTTGGTATTGTTTTTATTGCTTTCATTTGTTGTTTTGAGCTTAATTTCTCAGTTTTTAATTGTGGTTATTGGTTTAATTGCACTTATCGTTGGTGGTATAATGGGGGTTTTATTCTCTTTGTCCCCTATTTTGGCATTGTTTTTGTTGCTATTGTTTACTGCACTTTGCTTTAAACTATTGGGAGAAAAGACTTATGTTTGCTTTGACAAAAAAAATAATTCTTTTAATATTAAACGAATGTTGGGCAATATAAAATATTTTGAATATGGTCAGCATGACCAGGAACTCACAGAATTAAAAAATGTTTTTATGGCAAATAGTGGAGCGGCTTATGAAGTAATAATTTCTTCATCAAAGCGAAATTATAAGCTCGGTGGAGCTTTGGGTGAAAAAGAAAGTACATGGTTACTCCAAGAAATACAGGAATGGCTCAATGCTAGATAGTACATAAAAACTATTTGCATGTTATTAATTTTTGTTTGCCGTTTATACAGGACTTTTGAATAAACAAACAATGCTATAAACAATTATCAACCTGTTCGTTACTGCATAAACTAAAAAATAAGTGGTCAACAATGAAACAATTTTTCTATCAAATTGGTGGTAGTATTCCTGAAAACGATCCCACTTATGTCATCCGACAAGCAGATACTGAACTCTATAAAGGACTAAAAGCGGGAGAATTTTGTTATGTCCTTAATTCTCGACAAATGGGTAAATCTAGCTTACTGGTTCGCACGATGCAGAAGCTTTCCGCTGAAAGATGTGCCTGTGCTGCGATTGATTTATCCGATATTGGTAGTCAATCCTTGGAACAGTGGTATGGCGGTGTAGCCTATCAGTTATTAAATAGCTTTAATCTATTCAATCCCCTGGAATTTATGGACTGGTGGCAAGGGCGAGATTGGATGTCTCCGGTGCAGCGATTGAGTGAACTTGTTTCCACGGTACTGCTGAAGCAGATTTCAGAAAATATTGTTATTTTTATCGATGAAATCGATAGTATTCTCAGCTTGCAGGAAGCTGCCGATGACTTTTTTGCCTTGATTCGCGCCTGCTATAATAAACGCGCCCAAAATAGTGAGTATAAACGCCTTACGTTTGCCTTAGTCGGAGTCGCTACGCCATTGGATTTAATTAGTGACCCCACCCGCACCCCGTTTAATATTGGTCGGGCGATAGAGTTACAAGGGTTTCAATTTCCGGATTGTCAACCGTTGATTCAGGGATTAACGGGACATGTAAATCATCCGGAAGCTGTCTTGCAAGAGATTTTAGACTGGACAGGTGGACAACCCTTTCTCACCCAAAAACTCTGTAAGGTAGTGGTGCAACATTCAAGCCTAGTCGGGGTGAATCACTCGACTATCAATGATTCAAGGGACGATTTAAATTCACCCTTAATTGGGCAAATTGTCCAATCTAAAATCCTGGAAAACTGGGAATCTCAGGATGAACCTGCCCATATCCGGACTATCCGCGATCGCATCCTCAAAAATGAGCAATTGGCGGGTCGATTATTGGGACTTTATCAGCGAATTTTACACCAAGGAGAACTGATTGCTGATGAGAGTCCTGAACAAGCTCAATTATGCCTGAGTGGATTAGTGGTTCGTCAAGGAGGAAAACTCCGAGTCAAAAACAGAATTTATCAGTCTATTTTTACACCCAATTGGGTAGAAAATTCCCTAGCTGAATTACGCCCCTACAGTGAAGCGTTAACCGCTTGGTTTGCCTCAGATTGTCAAGATGACTCCCGATTATTGCGCGGACAGGCTTTACAAGATGCTCAAGATTGGGCGACAGGGAAAAGTTTAAGCGATCGCGATTATCATTTCCTCGCGGCGTCTCAAGAGGCAACCCTGGCACAATTACGGCAAATCGAAAGCCAAAATCAAACGGAAATTCAGCAACTGCGTCGTGAAAAAGAATTACTGGAAGAGTTAACCAAAGAACAACAGCAACGAAAATTAATCCAAGCGAAATTAAATCGGGAACAGCAGTTGAGATTTCAATATGTCACTGGGGCGGCGGCGGTAATTATAACAGTATTAATAAGTGTTTTTTGGGTTAAACCCTCGATTGAAGAACGGAATACTAAAATTAATACCCTCAGTTTATTATCCGAATCTCTTTTAGCCACGAATCAAACGCGAAATGCACTCATCGAAAGTATTCGTGCGGCGAAAGAACTTAAACAGTCCCTTGGCGTGACAGCAGATACCAAAATGCGGGTGATTATGGCATTCAATCAAGCCATTTCGAGTTTCAGTCAGCCGAATACTTTACCCGGACATTCTTCCCCAGTGACTCAGTTTCAGTTTAGTCCGGATAGTCAGATGGTGGCTGTTGCTTATCAGGATGGTACGGTAAAGCTTTGGCATCATCGGAGTGATCCCGATAAATCTAACCGAGTTTATATTTTACAGGACGCAGGCGATCGCATCCTTAATCTCAGCTTTAGTTCTGATAGCCAAACCCTCGCCAGTGCTAGCGCTGATGGTACGATTAAACTGTGGGATCAAAAGGGTCAACAACGGCAAACTGTAAACGTTGATGCTGATACGATAACCAGTATCAGTTTTAATCCCAACCGCCAACAAATTGCCATTAGTACCGATAAGGAGATTCAACTGTGGCAATATCTGGAGGATAAATTATCGCAAACCTTAACTCGTCCCCATGTTTCTCATATCAGTTTTTCCGCCAACGGTGATAAACTAGCAACCGTGGATCACCAAGGCGCGATCGCATTGTGGCGGTGTCGGGATGGTACGTTACTCCACACCTTTGATACCACCAATGATTCTATTATTGATATCCAATTTAGTCCCAATAGCCAACTCATTGCCTCTAGCAGTACAGAGGGTACAGTAAGACTCTGGCGTAAAAATGGCACATTGTTGAATATCTTACAACATACCAAACCAGTCACCAGTTTTAGCTTTAGTGCGGATAACCAAATGTTAGCGACGACAAGTACCGATAACCGCGTCAGACTCTGGCATCAAAATGGTACATTACTCAAAGCCTTACCAAGTCATAAAAATCCAGTCGCCAAGGTTAGCTTTTCCCCGGATGGTGAACAATTAGCATTAGCGAATTCGGATGGAACAATTCGCTTGTGGAATTTGAATCTGAACAAGCTGTTGCAGCAAGGGTGTGTCAGCCTAATCGGAAACGACAATACTGTTCACGCCAAGACTAATTCTGATGCACTCCACCTTTGTCAAAGGTACACTCCTGTAAATATAGATAGATAAACCTTAATCTGTAGGGTGGGTTAGGCGGTGTTCAATTTAGGAAACAAATCATTTAATATTCACTCCGCCGTAACCCACCACCTTATCCTTTATTCAGGGTTAACAAAAGATGAGGGCGAGTCAACAAAATTAATGGATTTCTCCTTAACGATAATAAGGTTAAAAG
>CAZNNK010000421.1:0-6251 GCA_964574085.1 uncultured Coleofasciculus sp. | reverse complement strand
TTTGGGGATTTAGCCGAAAAAGCAGTCGATTACCTGCAAGCAGGAGTATTAAGGGTATGGGTTGTTGATATTCACGCTAGGACAATTACAGTATTTTATCCCGATGCCCCACCTCAGACGAAACGAGGAGATGCAACATTAACGGATACCCTTTTAGAAGGACTGCAACTGACTCCTCAACAGGTTTTCCAACAAGCAGGACTTCCTGAATAACCTGCCAGTCGGATAGGGGTTCGTGAGATGGCGATCGCCTAAAGTCGTAAACTCTTCTCAGCAGGCTGAAGGGGTGACAATTAAAATTTCTTAGCACAGTGTACAGAATTTATGTCCAGGTACTTACCACCTGCCAACAACTGCGGCAATTGTGGCTTTTAATTGAGAGCGATCGCTCTCCGGCACAATAAACAATACAATCACCAGCATATCTCTTGGTTATGCAATCTCTGGACACATTACTGGCAAAGGCTTGGGCAGGAACAACCGATGATCCCCTAACTCGGAGACGCTTGAATCCTTCCTCTCCCTGGATTTGCATCCATCTGGGAACATGCGATCGCCGATTCCGTTCACTTCCTCAAGATTTTCGTACATAAAAATTAATTTTCACGAAAGTGATTACATTTATTTTTTTACAAAATTAAAACTCTAACCTTAGACTAAAAAACGAACTTCAACTCCAAAGAAGTATGGAGCCTAGATTCTCAAGGGATCACAGCTTCATGGATGACAGACAATGGATTGTTTTACATAAATTAATAATAATCAATCTATAACTTTAGATAGATAAAAAGGTATAGTTAGGTTCCTAAAGTTGTAAAACAAGTGAATGGAGGCGGTCATGGATAGAGAATTGGTAGAAACTAATGCATGACCACACTCCTATTGCTTTTTGCAGTAAGAACGTAAGGAGAATTTGATGGTAACCGCCACAGCACCAGAACAAAAGGTGAAAATCGGTCCGACTCAGCTACTAATTAACAACGAATGGGTGGAAAGTGCCACAGGACGCCGATTTGAGACGATCAATCCCGCCACGGGAGAAGTCATCTGTGATGTGGCTGAAGCAGACGCCCCCGATGTAGATAGGGCGGTGCAAGCAGCGCGGGCAGCATTTGAGAGTGGGGAATGGCGCACCATGTCCGCCAGCAGTCGGGGAAGATTACTCTATAAACTGGCAGATTTAATTGAACAGAATAAAGAAGAACTGGCACGATTAGAAAGCCTTGATAACGGCAAACCTCTAGGTGAGTCAATGAATGGTGACTTACCGTTAACCATTGCTTGCTACCGTTATTATGCAGGTTGGGCAGATAAAATTGAGGGCAAAACCATCCCGATTAATGGTCCTTACTTCTGCTATACGCGACACGAACCCGTGGGAGTCGTGGGTCAAATTATCCCCTGGAACTTCCCCTTGTTAATGCAAGCCTGGAAACTCGCACCCGCATTGGCGGCTGGTAATACAGTAATTCTAAAAGTAGCAGAACAAACGCCCCTAACCGCATTGCGAGTCGGGGAACTGATTTTGGAAGCGGGTTTCCCTCCGGGCGTAGTGAATATTCTACCTGGTTATGGACCCACCGCAGGCGGTGCGATCGCGTCTCATCCCGATATCAATAAATTAGCCTTTACAGGTTCAACTGAAGTGGGACGTTTAGTTATGGAACAAGCCGCCAAAACCAACCTCAAGCGCGTCACCTTAGAATTAGGCGGTAAAAGTCCCAATATCGTCTTTGCTGACGCTGATATGGATGCGGCGATTGAAGGTGCCCACCATGGTCTATTTTTCAACCAAGGTCAATGTTGTAACGCTGGTTCACGAGTATTCGTGGAAGAAAAATGCTACGACGAGTTTGTGGCTAAATGTGTAGAACGGGCAAAACAGCGCACCGTTGGTGATCCTTTTGATGCCAATACCAAACAAGGACCCCAAGTCGATCAAGCTCAATTTGATAAAATTATGGGCTACATTGAAGCCGGACAGCGAGAAGGGGCAAAGATGCTGTGTGGCGGAAATCGAATTGGCGATCGCGGCTTCTTTGTGGAACCGACAGTCTTTGCTGATGTGGATAACTCCATGAAGATTGCCCAAGAGGAAATCTTTGGTCCAGTGATGAGCATTATTAAGTTTAAAGACATCGATGAAGCGATTCGTCTAGGAAACACCACCATGTACGGATTAGCCGCAGGAGTGTGGACAAAAGACATAGCCAAAGCCCACGCGATCGCTCATAATGTCCGTGCGGGTACAGTTTGGGTCAATTGCTACCACGTCTTTGACGCGGCTGCACCCTTTGGTGGATTTAAACAGTCTGGCATAGGTCGCGAATTAGGTGAGTATTGTTTGGAGAATTACACTGAAGTGAAAACCGTGACCGTGCAACTGTAGGCGACAATATCCTACCAGTGGGATGGGGGAGTTGTTAGTTAATTAAAAACTCACAACTTCCCTGGGAGTAGGAATTACTCAGGCAACTCTGGAACGGAGATGCGATCACCCGCGTCCCCTAACCTTAAGCGATCGCACTCATAAACTCCCTGATTGCCTGAACATGGTTGGGCATCATAATGCACCGAGTCAATAACGCAATATCGAGTCCTGAAAGAAGTTCAGAGCGTGAAATCTGTTCATATTCTTGCTCTCGTAGCGCATACAAAGACAGTTTATTCTTTTCCCAGAACCAAACTTCAGGAATTTTTAAACGTTTGTAGGCTTTGAGTTTGTCAATACCACCACTGGTAATAACAATCTCAATCGCTAAGTCTGGCTGGTTTCGGTTAGTCCCTAATTCGTAAGACTTATCCGCTTCCCGTCTCACTTTACCGATTTCACTTTCTAGCGTTAAAGATTCCGTGGGCGTAAAATCAATTCCCACAGCCATCATATACGCTTCTACCAAAGCTCCGATACGTCCTTTTGTCGTCTCATGTTTTCTTCCAGGCATTTTCTGAATCTCTAGCACCCCATCCAAGAATGATAGCCGAACACCTGGAACATCGAGCATTGGTTCTAAAGTTTTAAACTGCTCCCAGGTTAACCCTGGAAAGAGCAACGGTTCATATAGTTTCTCTTCTATGGTTATTGTCATAGGTACACTCTTTTAGGGATTTCAGTTGTCTTTTTCAATTTATGGCAATGTGGTCATAATGGATGAGAATTGTAGGGGCGCATAGAGGTGCGCCCTTTACCAACGTGCGCCCGGAAAACTGGTTGGGTAAGGCTAAGCTGTCATGCATTTAAATTGGGAATGGGTAGCGAGCAAGATGCTCGCACTACACGGCTTTCGCCATTATTGACATTAAGGTTTAAATGCCGAACAGCTTATGTCGATTCTATCGTGCAAAATCATCAGGTATAATCGCACCTCGGAGATCCGTACTCTCAAGGTTAGTCCCTGTCAGCTGTGCCGCCGTTAAATCAGCGTTTCTTAGGTAAGCGCCCCTAAGATCCGTATCAATCAAATTCGCCCCATTCAGGTTGGCATTCTCTAAATTAGCACTTTGCAAATTCGCCCCCTGGAGGTTAGCTTCACTCAAATTAGCCTCTCTCAAATCAACCGTTCTCAAGTTCAATTCCCTCAAATCAGCGCCACTCAAATCACATCCAGCACATTCACCCGTTTGCTGCAATTGCTGAATTTCAGGTAGAGACGCGCCATGGCGCGTCTCTACTAACCGCACAGGATTGGTAATCCGAGACGCGATCGCGAAACCTGTACCCATCACCGCCAATACCCCAACTTTCAATACCAACATCGGTGTAATTCCAGACTGGAGTCGCTGAAACTGATCCGAGGTTGGCGAATTTCCCACCACATCAATCGGTAACAATTCCGCCAGCGCCGTCGCCGCATTGGGGAAGCGATCGCTTAATTTAGGCGCGACCATTTGATCCAGCCAGGTGATAAACTGAGGATTCAGACCCGATACCAGAGATTTATACTTAATTCGACAGTCCTCATCCATTAAATTGCCAATGTCAGCCGATTTAGTCTGAGTGAGTAAACAAATCAACGTTACCCCTAAACCATATAAATCAGACGCTTCGGTGAGTTGACGATTAAACATCTGTTCCGGTGGCATAAATCCGAGTGTTCCTTTCACCACGCTACTCGCCGCCAAGTCATCTCCGAATGCACGCGCTAAACCAAAATCCACTAAATAAATCTTAATCTGGGGGGAACGTTCAACTAAAACATTTTCCGGCTTAATATCTCGATGGATAATTGGCGGAACTTGCTGTTGTAGGTAAACCAACACCTCCAAGAGTGCGATCGCAATTTGTTTAACCTCCTCTGGGGTAAACGATTGGGGAACGGCTAAAGAGGGGGCTTGCTTGTATTCCTGAATTAAGCAAAAGCCATCCGGCGTTTCAAATGCATCCAGGTAGTGAGGGATACTAGGAGAATCCAGTTGTTGCAGCAGGGTAATTTCCCGTTCATGGGCGTCAAAATCTGACCAATTCGCACCTGTTTTGGCAAATTGAAATTGTTTAATCACCACAGGTTGTTCTGTGGACTGATGGGTGGCTAAATAGGTGACCCGTCCACTACTGCGGTTGTGTCCCAGTTCCCGCTGAATCTGATAGCCTTGCTGGGAAAATTCTGGGAAGTTGTTAGTTGAGTTTTGAATAATAGAATTCATGGCAATATAAAAAATACGTTGTTTAATGGTTTTATCCAAGTTGGATCACTTGGAATATTGACGGGCAACTTATCACCGTTAATGCTGATGTAAGGGCGACCCGCTTGTCTAACTAAACCCCTGTCTTCACTCGATTTAATTGGATCACCCTTGACTTAACCGTGCTTTTTGAGCGAGTATAACGAAGGACAAATGACGTAGCTTGCTTCTCAAGGGCAGCGAGTTCCCCGCCATTCATCTTAATTTTGCCCACCGATTTATAGCGATTTTGCTCGCTTCACTAACCGAATAAACTCGGCTCGGTATCCATCTAAATCTGCTCCCTGAGACTGACTAGCAAGCTGTAAAACGTGATCAAGATTACCATTGCCTTTGTACTGAGACTCTCTCAATACCATACCAAATTCAGCAACAGATGCCGAGAATTTAAAATTATTCGAGGCTTGGGCTAAGGTTAATCCTTTATCTACAACGGGCGCGGTAATCAGTTGGGAAGTATCCTGATCCGGCTGCTTATACCGTAACTTCACCTGCATTAACTCATTCCCGGAAAAGGTCATGGATTCATCAGTTTTCTGTTGAGAGTCTACGAGATCAACATCCGATAACGAGACATCACTCTTCACGCCTACGGGAATAATTTCATAGAGGGCGGTAACGGAATGACCCGCACCTAACTCACCCGCGTCTTTTTTATCATCCTGAAACGCTTCATTTTGCAGCCGCCGATTTTCATAACCAATCAGCCGATACCCTTGCACTTTGTCCGGGTTAAATCCGACTTGAACTTTCACATCTTTGGCGATGGTGAGTAGAGTTCCACCAATTTCATTGACTAGGACTTTATTCGCTTCCAGGATATTGTCAATATATGCATAATTGCCATTGCCTTTGTTGGCGATTTTTTCCATCTTGGCATCTTGCAGATTGCCTGTGCCAAATCCCAGCACGGTTAGGAAAACGCCTTGCTCTCGTTTCTCTTCAATCAGGCTAACCAATTGCTCATCGCTAGAGATACCGACATTGAAATCCCCATCGGTGGCGAGAATGACGCGGTTATTCCCCGATTCGATAAAATTCTCTTGAGCTAATTTATATGCAGACTGAATTCCCTCACCTCCAGCCGTTGAACCCCCGGCTTCGAGTTTATCAATCGCGGCTAATATCGTATCTTTCTGATTCCCTGGTGTTGGTGGTAGCACTGTCCCCGCCGCCCCAGCATAGACAACAATACTAACCTTATCTTCGTCTCGCAATTGGTCAACGAGTAACCGAAATGCTTCTTTGAGTAAGGGGAGTTTATTGGCGTCCGACATGGAACCGGAAACATCTAACAAAAAGACCAGATTACTGGGAGGTAAATTTTCGGTAGAAATGCTTTTCCCTTGCAAGCCAATGTGAACTAATTTATGTTTTTGATTCCAAGGCGCTTCGGCAACTTCTGTGGTGATTGAGAAGGGTTGCTCGGCTTCTGGTTGCGGATAATCGTAAGTAAAATAGTTAATTAATTCTTCAAGCCGTACCGCATCAGGTGGTGGAAGCTGACCCTCATTGATAAAGCGCCGCACGTTACTATAAGAGGCGGCATCGACATCAATGGAGAAGGT
>CAZNNK010000420.1:0-6253 GCA_964574085.1 uncultured Coleofasciculus sp. | reverse complement strand
CTTGGCAAGGGGAGGGTTAGGGAGGGGTCAGCTCAAGGTATTGCTTTCTTTTTGTCGCTTAAGTTGATACGGATGGGCAATGCTGTGCCCTATTATCACCATCGTAGTCTTGAGATTGGGGGCAGGGCGGGTTTCGTTGTCCAATTTGAGATCGGTCTCCTAGTTGAATTCCTAAACCCGCCCCTACATGTTTGGGATGTACATTTAGAAGGTGCGATCGCGCTGGAAAACAGGGTAGGTTTTATTGTCTGGTTTCCGGTTCATCTATCCATCTAACTAATATCGTGGCAAAAAATCTAATCTAGGGGTGGGTAATGGAACAAAATTAACGGATAAACCAATAACCTTCTCTCCCTAACGGGGAGCATTTAATTGTGAGCGGTTAAGCTGACTCGGCTGCAACCCTGGTGTAATGGGTGTCGGATTATTTCCGGCGCTAGGAACACTATTCGATGGAGTCGGATATTGTCCAACATTAGCGGAGTTAGCAGGTGCGGTTGGCATCACCGGAGAGGTAGTGACACCCGTTGCTGGAACTGGAGGGGCAGGAACTGAGGGATACATGGGCTGTCCAGCACCGTTGTAAACCGATGCATTCGGTGTCACCCCTGTGGGATAGGTGGGCTGTCCGGCACCATTGTAGCCAGAGACTGTCGGTACAGAAGCCGGAGGATAGCTAGGCTGTATCATCCCCTGGTTGGTTGTCGTCCTGGGCGCAGTTAGTGCTGGAACCCTGTTTTGTCCATTCGTTCCAGAGGCTGGCATGGTTTGACCGGGACGGGTATCCGAACGTTGAGTCAGTTGCTCAGACTTTTGAGTGCTGGTTTGAGACGCCTCAGTTTCTGACACCTCAGTCAATTCTTGGAAAGCATTTGCAGCAGTCGTGTCTGAGTTTGACGACGAAGACTCAGCATTCAACATATTCGGGTTAGGAAAGAGTCCCTTACCCGATAAAATATCCCCCATGAGAAAGTCTTGTGACGCTTTGGCGAAGGGATTGCTGGAGCTAGATTTTGCTTCAGCAGTGCTATTGAGGATTGAGGGAGTAGAGGTTGACGGCGGTTTGGGTGTCGATGCGGTCAAAGAATTTTTTTTGTCACCCGACTTCGAGTCCGGTAGATTAGCCACAGCCAGAGCATTCTGTTGGTCAAATTCCTCGATGAGAACTGCCGAACTGTCAATATCTGCCATATTAGCGGCAAGTTCTTCAGCCGAAAGCGTTGTCTCATCCGTTGAATTCTCAAATTGCTCACGGATTGGGTCTTCTTCCAAGAAACTCAACCAATCGGGATTCTGCCAATATTCCCAGACGAACAACACGATTAAGCCAAAGACCATGACGGCTAACCCAAATTGGGGTTGTCTTAAGGGTTGAAGTCGGGCTTTTAAATAGCGCAGATACGCAGGCACTTGATTGGGAGATGACATAGGACAAGTCTGAAGTAGGATTTGACAAAAATTGAATGAACCGAGTCAGAGCAAAGGGGAATTGATGTAACTTTTGTTACAGAAATAATTTAAAGAAGTGGTTTTTCTGAGTAAACGGTTGGTTCTGGAGTGCAACCCACTAATTATATCTAATCTGATAGACTCTGCGACTCACCCGTCAGGATGGGTTATGGCACAATGCTGTTCGGTTGAGGGGTTTGGTGACCAAACCCCTACTATCGGGCGGCTCGAATTAATAAAAATCCGCCAACAGCAAATCCCATCAGATTAGGCAACCACGCCGAGATTAAGGGAGGGAGATAGTTACTTAATCCCAGAGCATCTCCGATCGCCATCAGCATATAATAGGCGAAAATCACTAACACGCTAATCCCAAAGCCTGTCGCTTTACTGGTACGCTGAGGTCGATTGCCTAATGATCCCCCGACCAAACCAAAAACAACGCAAGCAAAGGGTAAGGCAAATTTTTGACTGATGCGGATTTTGAGTTTGCGAATGTCCTCCTCATCCCCACTCTGGCGCTCTAACTCTAGACGTTCTCTGGCTTGAGTGATGTTCATTTCATCGTAATCGCGGTCTTTTCTCGCCAAATCCAAGGGAATGCGAGGCAATTGTAGTTGTTGGTGTTCAAACCGCACGATGTTACGGTAAGAGGCATCCGGTGACACTAAATAAATCGTACCGTTATAGAAATCCCAAGTGCTTTGCGCTATATTCCATATTGCGGAATCAGCGGTGACAATTTGGTTAAGACCTTGCTGAGACCAGTCGAGAATGGTTAAGCCCTTCATCCGCTCACCATCAAAATTTTGAGCGTAGAATAAGCGCTTGAGTGTTTTATCCTCCTCTGCATATTCTCGATAGAAGATATTGCGCTCTTTGAAGGTGGGTTTTTCCTCTCCTAATGCCTTTTCTAAGGTTAACGTGGCTTGATAGTTAGAGGCGGGGACGACGTATTCATTGAATCCAAAAGTAACGCCAGTAACCATTAAACTCAGTAATATTGCGGGTAGCACGAGGCGATAAATACTCACCCCGCAACTTCGCAACGCAATCAGTTCACTGTCGCTAGAAAGACGGCTGTAGGTCAATAAGGTGGCTAACAAGACAGATGTAGGAAAAGCATACGCCATGAACTGAGGTAAACTCAACAGCAGCACTTTCAGCACCAACGTTGCTGGTAGTCCTTCATCCACCGCTGTTCGCATCAAGTCAAACAAGCTACCAATCGTTACCCCCACTGAGGAAAACATTCCCATACCAAATAAAAATGGGGGAATGAGTTCGGTGATAATATAACGATCCATCACCGATACGCCAGGAATAAATGAGAACAGAGGTAGAGATTTACGGATCGTCATTTGTCATTTGTCATTCGTCATTTGTTTATGTATTGGTTTGAGAGCTATTTACGGAACATCTAGAAATAGCCAGGATTATTTTTGAAACTCATCGCCCAAGTAGTATTGTCGCACCAAGGGGTTGTTGTAAAGTTCTTCTGCACTACCCGATGCCAGAATTTGCCCGTCTCGCATGATATAGGCGCGATCAGTAATGGCTAGAGTTTCGCGAACATTATGATCGGTAATTAAAACTCCAATTTCGCGATCGCGCAACCGGGCGATGATTTTCTGGATCTCAGACACCGCGATCGGATCAACGCCAGCAAAGGGTTCATCTAAGAATAAAAATTTAGGACCTTCTACGCCTGAAGCTAACGCCCTTGCTAATTCTGTACGACGGCGTTCACCTCCAGAAACCCGCCTCCCAATCGTATTGGCTGCTTTTTCTAGACCAAACTCTTCAATCAACGTTCGCAACCGCCAGCGCCATTCGTGACGCGGTACACCCGTTTGCTCTAGCACCAGTTGAATATTATCTCGAACCGTCAGATTCCGAAAGATACTGGGTTCTTGCGCCAGATAGCCTATACCAAAACGCGCCCGCTGATGCATCGGCTGCTTGGTGATGTCATGATCATCTAACCATACTGTCCCTTGATTCGGTTTTTCTAGACCAATAGCAATATAAAACGTGGTTGTTTTTCCCGCACCATTTGGACCCAGCAGTCCCACAACTTCCCCTTGTGCCACAGACAGATTGACACGGTTAACAATAGACTGCTTATTATAGGATTTATGAATATTCTCCAAAACAATTTTCAAGAATAGTTACCTCAGTTGGGGAGTTTTGTGATGTGTAGAGACGTGCCATAGCACTTCTGTAGGGGCGGGTTTCACTACTATACTTTTCACTCAGATGAAACTCAACTTGTCCCGACTGAGTGTGGAGTTGGTTTGTTGCCTGTTGCCTGTTCCTTAACAAATGACAATTATGGATCACTCACTGGGGTTTTGAACGCAGGTTTAGGATTAAAGGGAGGTGTTACAGGCGGCGCGACAGGCTGAGTTGGAGCTTCTGGATCAGACACAATATAAATCGATTCAACCTGTTGTTCATTTTTCGGTAGAGCAACAAAGCGCCCCTCATCAATTAAATAAGTAATCGTTTCACCGCGCAAACTATTACCTTGCTGCAAAACGTAAACATTCCCCGTCAGAACAATACGCCGTTCTCGACTAAAATATTGAGCTTGAGCCGCCGTTGCCTGAATTTGGCGAGCCGGATAATCAATCTGTACATTCCCCCGCGCGGTGACAACGCCCGTTTGGGAGTTCGCTTCTTGAACATCTGCCCGAACTGTGATGGCACGTCCATCTCCAGTTTGGGCTTGGGCATCTTTGAGGGGAGTCGGAAGCGCGATCGCTCCCATCAAGCTAATTGGCAAGATCAGCGCTATGCCTAGACGTCGCTTTAAGTTAACCATATCAGATAAGCAGGACTTCATCAGTTTATTTATCAGCCATAGTTGTCGGGCAGATCCGAGAAGTCTTTCAACCTCAGACCTTTGTATTATACTACTGGCGATTCATCGGAAATTCAGTCTAGCTGTGCAAATACCCCATCCAGAGATGTAGAGCCTGATGCTTCTCGCCAGTTGAGGGCAACTCTTTTGACGAATCAACACCTGTCCTTGTTTCATCCTCAAAAGTTGTTATTGCTTTGTTAGCGTAAAAATTGTTATAGTTTTTAATTTATCAGGGGATTAGGCAACCGGGAAATTCTTTCCTAGCTTCCCAGACGTAATAGGCTACGTCTCTACGTCCCCAAACCCGTAACTGAAAAATCGGCTACAGTTCGTTCTCCTGACTTCGTTGAAAATATATTACCTTTGTCGTTTAGTTAGTCGTGTAGTCTTTAGCCAGTGATGACAACTCAGCCGCGCGATCGCCAAGATTCACCCTCACCGTCTCTTGATCCGTCTTCACCCGTAGCTAATGTGCTACAGTTCCCCCAGACTGAGCCAACCTTTTACTACTTTGCCTATGGCTCTTGTATGTGTCCGGTTGACTTAAAGCGATCGCTGGGTGAAAGTACTCATGCGTTTGTCCTAGGTTCAGCCGTTCTCAACGGATATAGACTGGGATTTAATCGCAAATCAGCACGGCGCAACTGTGGTGTACTAGATATCGTCCCCGATGTTAACGCAACGGTTGAAGGCGTCTTATACCGCTTACCAGAGCGATTTAGTGAAGCGTTGGATTACCGTGAAGAAGTTCCTCGTGGTGGCTATCGACGGGAAACCGTGGAAGTGTCTTGTCAAGGACGAATCTATCACAATGTCCGGACTTACGTAGTGGTGGACAAATTAGCCGAAGAGTTAGCACCGAATGATTGGTACTTTAACGTTGTATTGCGTGGCGCTATCACCTGTGGGTTAAGCGAATCCTACTGTTGGCAACTCTTTAACCACATGCACCAGCTTCAACAGCGTCATTGGCAAACCCAAGCCTTACGTTCCGCGTAGTCAGCACCTCCGCCAAGGATCGGGTGATTGTGCGTTTATCATCCCTCCCCTCTCTTCCTACTCCCCTTTGACTCCCCTCCCAAGGATGAAGCTGGTTTCAGTCTAAATCAGCGTTTCCCGGTGATCCTATAAAAAAAAAGAGACACTTTCCCATCAAAATGCTACCGTTTTTAGATAGACGTACCTGGCTACGTCTAGACCAACGCATTAATAGGGAAATCCCACTGTGATTGTCCTTCCAGGTTACCAGATTCTCGCCAAAATCTACGAAAGCTCCAATTCTATAGTCTATCGGGGAATTCGACAGGTCGATACTCAACCTGTGATTTTGAAAGTGCTCAAACCCAACTATCCTACGTCTGAGGAACTTAGCCGCTACAAAAGGGAATACGACATTACTCATAACTGGCGGCTAGCGGGTGTTATTCACGCCTACAACTTACTCGCTTATCAGAATACGTTGGTTATTATCTTTGAGGATATTGGTGGAGAATCATTAAAATTATTAATGAATAAAATCGAATTCTCTTTGTCAGATATTCTGGACATCGCGATTAAGATTACAGAAGGCTTAAGTGAAATCCACGCCACTAACACAATTCATAAAGATATTAACCCATCAAATATCATTTTAAATCCAGCAACGGGACAACTAAAAATTATTGATTTTGGTATTGCGGTTCGCTTATCCGGAGAAAACTATTCCCCCAGACAATCGCCGCATGTAGAAGGAACGTTAGCCTATTTATCGCCAGAGCAAACGGGACGGATGGATTGTCCTCTAGATTACCGCACGGATTTTTATTCCTTAGGCGTCACTCTTTATGAACTATTAACTCATCATCTACCTTTCGATAAAAATGAACATCTGGAGTTAATTTTTTGCCATCTGGCTCAACAGCCTCTCCCACCTCATGTAATGTGCCAGTTAAACGA
>CAZNNK010000419.1:0-6278 GCA_964574085.1 uncultured Coleofasciculus sp. | reverse complement strand
ATTTACAACCCTCGTCAATCGCCTCGCCCAGCTATTGGGACGAGAAACCTCAACCCTGATGCAATCCTCTCAACCTTGGTCAGAGGCGACAGAATTATCCCCATCGATGCCGGGTTCAACCTCATCAACGTCAAAACAAGAAGGCATTTTCGTGGGAATTGATCCCGTTTCTCAGCCGGAATTCAATGTGACCCTATCTGCCAACGCCTTAACCCCATCTCCACCAACGCCGGCTCAACTGCCGTCTAAGATTGGGGATCAGCAATGGACAGAAGAACTGGAGACAGAAACGTTAGCAGACAATCCCCTAGACGCCTTAATTGGTTGGGATATGGACACTTCTATCTCAGCAAATGATACAGAATTTCCCGACCTAGATTTCCTCTTAGGCATCGATAGTATCCAGGAGTCCCCACCCCCATCCTCTCCATCTGCCCCCATCTCTCAGGCGGACGCCAAGCAACCCGTACAACCCCAGGTTGCTGATCAAACGGAAGTCGTAGAAAACCGCCACCATGAAATTGATGAGTTGTATAACACTCTATTTGGCACAGACGCTGCCCTAGACTCCCATACCCATCCTCCCGCAAATACCGCCGAAGAGACGGATGGGAACACCTCTGCGACATCAATAACCGACAGGCAAGCTGTGCGATCCCCGGATCACGCTTTAGAGGAAACTGTATCAGTTGAGATTGCTGATTATCTATTTGACGGATTCACTGATCCCGCCGCTGAACCGAGTTCATCCAAATCTTGGGTTGAAGGCATCAATCCGGAACAACTATCTTGGGAAACCCTACTATTTGAAACGCCATTCACTGATACCCCCGTTGAGTCAGAAGTCGTCGCTGTCCCAGAACCCGCCCCTTATCCTCACCCGGAAAAGTTCGACGAGTCTCAAGAGGTTAAAACAATTACCGCCCTAACCGATTTACTCGATGAAATGGGGTTAAGTTACTCCCCCCCCGTAGCCGATATCCCCTCCATGGCGGTGACTCGTGAGGAAGAATGGTTTTTGGAACACCCTGAAGACACCGATTCCTCCGTTACCTCCGTTGATGACCACTATATTCCCGCTTCACCCGACGAAGATTTGCTGGTCATGGATGAATCGCAACAGTTTTCCGGTCAAGAGATTCGCCTAGACCAAAGTACCTTCCAGCAGCTTAGTGAAGACCTACACAGCTTTGAAGCCGAAGACTATCTAAATATTGTTCCTCAGCCGTCCCCGTCTGGCGATCGCACTGCCTCACCCCCAAGCTTCGATTTAGACTCCATCCAGTCGTTGCCCATGTCAGAAGAGTTGTTGGCAGAAGATTGGGAAGAATTTGCCCTCCATGACCTATCCCAAGAGGATGTTATCTGCCCAGATTGGCAACAGACTACCCCAACTGACCGAGACTCCGGCGAATCCGATCCCGTTGTAACCGACTCTGAGGACAGTTCATTGTCCTCATCGGCAGAGTTGGAGGAGGTTGCTGATGATTGGTCTGAGGAATCGATTGACTTAGAGCCAGACAATGTGGTAGAAAAATATGTCTTGGAAGACTCCGTGACTCCTGATCAACATTCCGTGAGCCAACCTCAAGAAATGTCTTTAGAGGATGGCGAACAAAACAGGGATTAGAGTAGGGGCACGGCAGTACCCATTGGTGTCAACTTAAGGCTGAAACCCTTACTTAAGTAAGAGATCCCCCCTAGCCCCCCTTGTAGATCCCTTAATAAGCTCCCTCATGGAAAAACACCACCCTCACCGTCTCAAACAAAATCCGAATATCTAGGGACAGTGACCAATTCTGAATATACGCCATATCAAACCGAAACACATCCTCAGAATCCTTCACATTAGACCGACCCGAAATCTGCCACAACCCCGTGATCCCTGGTAACACCTCATGGCGAATCTGATGATGTTCCTCAAACCGTTCCACATCCCGTAACGGTAATGGACGCGGACCAACCAAACTCATTTGCCCGAACAACACATTAAATAACTGAGGTAACTCATCCAAACTATACCGCCGCAAAAACCGACCCACGCGAGTAATCCGAGGATCATCTTTCAGCTTAAACAACACCCCTCCAGGCATCTCATTTTTTGCCTCTAACTCCCGTTGCAACTCTGCCGCATTAGCTACCATGGTGCGGAACTTCCACACCTTGAAGTGGTCTCCTTGCAACCCCACCCGTTCTTGTTTATAAAACACAGACCCAGGAGAATCTAACTTAATGGCTAAGGCTATCCCCAGCATCATCGGACTAAGTAGCAGCAAAATCACCGCTGACGCCACCAAATCAAAACAACGCTTAATCCAAAAATCCCCACCAATAATCGGCGGAGTCCGAAATCGAATCGTGGTCAACCCATCAATCATTTTAATTTCCGACCACTGGCTGGGAAGCTCTAACCGAATTGGTAGAACTCGTAAATCAATCCCCGCATCTCTCAAATCCCAAAACAGCAAAATTGGGTCGGGAATCGAGTGCCAGGAACAAATAAATACTTCATTAATTCCAGAATTTTGCAGCATGGTCAACGTCTGTTGCCATTGTTCAGGATTGCTCCTGACTGATAGGTCGGCTTCACCCTTAATCTTAAATTGAGCGCACTGTTCCAGCCGCTGTCGGGCTTTTTCCAGATCCTCTGGATTCCCCAGCAAGAAAACCGTTTGACGTAATTTACCACAGCGACGTAAGTAGACAATGATGCTATGAATCAGAAATCGTTCGCTAAAAACTAAAACGATAGAAAAAATCCAAGCCAGTAAAAATGTGAAGCGATGTAGGACTAATTCCGGTTCATAGATCAAGGTTATGTTCACCAGAATAATTTGCCCCAAGGTGAGCGCTTTGATCAAATTCAAGAAACTACGCCGTCTATCATCGGTACTATAAAGCCCTGAGGCTGCCAAAATTCCTAGGTATGAGATAACAATTAGTAAAAGTAAGCCTTGTGACTGATAGGAGATATCCCCCAGAGAATGAAAAGAATGAATCGGACTCCCGATATAATTCGCCAAGAGCCACGCCAACGATAGCATCGCACTATCCAGGAAAACCAAAACCAGGACTCGCAACCAACCAATGTAAATCCCTTGTCGCAACTTGCCAATTAGAGGTGCGCGGAGATCTAAATGTCTCATCTTATAACCTGGGCTCATTGTGTTGAACATGGTTGCGATACCTCCTAATTTGAGTTTAATTCTGATTTTTTTGTATCACGAAAAATCTCGTCTCGTGTCAGTTGTGATAAATGTTAATGAAATAGGAATGGGATTCAACCTAACTAGGGCAGTCGGTGGACTCAATAAAAGTTAACGGTTGAGATGAGGGAATAGGGGAACAGGGAACCAGGAACCTGGAACCGTAAGGGGTTGAGTACTATTCATAAAACTTAATGAGCTGGCTGTTTGCTTTTGTCCGACGACTGAGAAGCAAATGATAACTGTTTAGTTAGATAAACTATTAGCAACAAAAATAAACAATAAGGTGTATAGACAAATTAGGTTAACATTGAGACATAAAAAGTATTATTTGGTAATTTAATTTGTTGTCACCACTTTATCTCTCCGAGGTCTTTTAGCCAGTGCAGCCATCTGCCATCTGCCGTCTGGTACTAGTCGGAAATTTGCTGCAATAATTGCTCAGCCCGGATTGCCCATTCCTCGTTCCCCTGGTTTCTGTACAGATTTCGGGCATAGTCGAGAACTTGCTGGGCATCACGGAATCGATTCTGGCGCAGAAAGACTAACCCTGCTCCATAATAAGCATTGGCATAATTCGAGTTACTTTCAGCCGATTGGCGGAAGGCGGCTAGCGCTCCATCTAAATCTCCCTGTTCAAATAAAATTGATCCTAGATTATAGTAAGCTTCGGGGTATTGAGGACTAATGTTGATCGCTTGCTCAAATGCGGCTTGTGCCTGCTCCAGCTGCCCCTGTCGCAGATAAACCAGTCCCAAATGATACGCAGGTTCTGGTGCATTGCGGCTCAACTGCATCGCGTTCTGGAACGCCGCGATCGCGACCTCAAATTCCCCCAATTCAGACAGCACCAACCCATAATTATAATGGGCAACCCCCAACTCCGGATCAAGGTCGATCGCCTGTCTCAACGCCTCCCGTGCTTGGGGCAAATTCTTCCCTTCCAACAACGCCGCACCTAAATTGGCGTAAGCCAGAGCAAAGTCGGGATCAACCTGAGTCGCCTGGTAAAACGCATCAGCAGCGGCTTGTAACTGTCCCGCTTGACGCAAGGCTAATCCTAGATTATAGTGCGCTGGAGCAAGCTGGGGGTTGAGTTGTGCCGCTTGCCGAAATGCTGCGATCGCGTCGGCGACGTTCCCTTGCTGAATTAACCTTAATCCCTGGTTTAGCTGTTCGAGTGCCGCAGGTTGGGTGGGCTTCAGGGGAGGAATCGATTGAGCAAGAGAGTGAGTCGCTGCTCTCGGGAATCGGGATGCTGGGGTGCATGTAGAGACATAGCCGACTACATCTGGGTTCAGGGAAACCTTTCCCACCCGATCCGATGCCAAGGAAGGATGAGTGGCAACGGTATCAATGCTAATACTCAGCAACAGTACGCTCAAGTTAAGCCTCAAGCGCCGACATCCTAAACCCAACCAAGGAAACCTCAACCTAGGTCGCTGCAAATCCCTACCTGTCAAACGTCTCCCCTGGCTTTTCCACCAAGCTATCATCCGAATTAACCGCTAGATACCTCGTCCATCATATCCTTGAGGTGCTTCCTTGTTACTTAACTTAACGGTAATTTTCCGCACCCGACCTGACTGGGATGATCAAATTGCGGGCAGAACGCGCTAATTTGATAAACAGAGAGTTGCTCATCTGTTCCATAATCCAATAAATGCCACAGATGGGCAGATGAACAGGTGAGCCAATCGCTTAATTGACAGAGCAGACAAGACCTCACCGATCACCTGATGACCCGTAGTCTGGGGGAAAATATGAACCAAAACGCCGTAACCGCCACCCGTAATGTGGCAATAGTTGGTCCCTATTTGAGTGGTAAAACCAGCCTGTTAGAGAGTTTGTTGTTCGTTACCGGGGCGACATCTCGCAAAGGGAACATCAAAGATGGAAACACCGTAGGTGATGCGATCGCCGAAGCTCGCGATCGCACAATGACGGTGGAGATTAATGTCGCCAGTAGCGAATATCAGAGCATTCGCTTTAACTGGATTGATTGTCCGGGTTCAATTGAGTTTGCCCAAGAAACCTATAATGCGCTTATGGGTGTCGATGCCGCCGTTGTCGTCTGCGAACCCACGAGCGATCGCGTGCTGATGCTCGCCCCTTTGTTCAAGTTTCTGGATGACTGGAAAATCCCTCACCTCGTCTTTGTCAACAAAATCGATCAACTCTCCTGTGACGGGGGAACCTGCGGTCAACCCTATCGCCAGATTTTAGACGCCTTGAAAGGGATATCCTCCCGCCCCATTGTTCCGCATCAGTACCCGATTGGCAAAGGAGAACAGCTAATCGGGTTTATTGATTTAGTCACCGAACAAGCCTTTCATTACCATTCAGGTGCCCCGGCTGACCCTGTACCCCTACCTGAGTCCCTCAAAGACGCCGAACATGCGGCACGGGAAGAAATGCTGGAAGCCTTGGCAGATTTTGATGACCACTTACTCGAAGAACTGTTAGAGGAAATTGAACCCCCCCAAGAGGAAATTGTCAAAGACCTGAAAATGGAATTAGGGGCAGATTTAATTGTGCCTGTCTTTATCGGCGTGGCGGAACAAGATTATGGGGTACGTCACCTAGTTGATGCCCTATTACGGGAAGCCCCCGCCCCAGAAGCCACAGCGGAACGTCGGGGACTGACGGGGAAAGGTGGCACAACCGTGGCACAGGTACTGAAAACCTATTACACTCCCCAAGGGGGTAAACTGTCCTTGGCGCGAGTTTGGGCAGGTCAACTCACCGATGGTGCGGTTCTCAATGGCATTCGGGCAGGTGGACTCTACCATATCTTTGGTCAGCAACAGCAGTCTACCCAAGCCGCCCCGGCAGGGGATATTGTGGCGATCGGACGATTAGAGGGAGTTCAAACCGGTGACACCCTGAGTACAGAGGAGAAGGGGGCAAAAGAATTACCCAAAGCCCCAGCGATGAAACCCGTCTATGGTTTAGCGATTACTGCCGAAAAGCGCAAGGATGAAGTTAAACTTAGTGGGGCGCTAACGAAGCTTTTAGAAGAAGATCCGTCATTAACTTGGGAGCAACATGAGGACACCCATGAAATTATCC
>CAZNNK010000418.1:0-6296 GCA_964574085.1 uncultured Coleofasciculus sp. | reverse complement strand
CAATCGTTACCAGAGGCGTTACTGATTCATGCTTGCAAAAGCGAAGAACTATTGAATATTCTACATCAGCACTCTGCCTATGCCCGCCTGCTGCATCTGTTAGGATGGCTATCCTGTCAATTTGGACAAACAGTTCCTCAGGGTAAATTGCTGAACTTTCACCTGACTCATCAGGATATTGCCGAAACGATTGGGACTACTCGGGTAACCGTAACTCGCCTAATCAATCGGTTGGAACAGGAAGGGAGGATTGTGCGATCGCGTCGAAATCTCATCCTCACCACAGGTGAAAATTCTCAGTACAATGGTACTGAAAATTTGCATTTTGAAAGCATCAAAACCTTGATCTAGCGTAGGGTGGGCACTGCCCACCTGTCAATGACTGAAGCAGGTAACACTTCCACAAGAGGTTTTGGATAGCTTACAGGTGATGTGTTCTGAGTGTTCGCAACAGCCCTATCCTTTGTAGTGGTCAATTGACATCATGCATGGATGAATTTAATCGAGATCACGTTCCTCTATGTAGCCTGAATCCAGGCTTTTCTGTTAAAATGAGAATGATTATTATTTTTATTCTTGGATTATGGTCAGTCAATTAACTCAGTCTCTGTCTGAGAACAGTCCTCACCAAGATGACCCAAAAAACCTAGAGCGAATTCGCCACACCTGCGCTCACATCTTGGCAATGGCAGTGCAAACTCTCCTCCCACAGACAAAAGTAACGATTGGACCCACCACAGACACCGGATTTTACTACGACTTTGATCGCCAGCAACCCTTTACCCCAGATGACTTGAGCCGCATTGAAGCCAAAATGCGGCAGATTATCAAAGCCAACTTACCAATTATCCGCGAAGTTGTAGATCGGGAAGAGATTCGTGGGGAAATTGAGCAGTTAGGGGAACCCTACAAGCTGGAAATCCTCGACTTTATTCCCGAAGGAGAAACCATTACCCGCTACTTCATCGGTAACCCTGATTGCGGCAGAGGGTCAACCGATACAATCCAGCCAGAACCTTCTCTATTTGAACAAGTGACGCTACCCCCAGATGAATACTGGTGGGATTTATGTTCTGGTCCTCACGTCAACTTCACTGGAGAAATCAATCCCGATGCTTTTGCCTTAGAAACTGTTGCGGGTGCTTACTGGCGTGGGGATGAAACCAAACCTCAGTTGCAACGCATTTATGGTACGGCTTGGGAAACACCCGAACAACTCTCGGCTTACCTTCAACAAAAAGAAGAAGCCAAGCGACGCGACCATAGAAAAATTGGTCAAGACCTCAAACTCTTTAGTATCCAAGACGATGCTGGCGGTGGCTTAGTTTTTTGGCATCCGCTCGGCGCAGCGATACGTAACATTATCGAAGATTACTGGAAAAAGTCTCACCTAGCAGCAGATTATCAACTCCTTTACACACCCCATATCGCGAATCTGGAACTGTGGAAAACATCGGGTCATTTTGATTTTTATCGAGAGAATATGTTTGACTCAATGGATATTGAACAACAGGCTTATCAAATTAAGCCGATGAACTGTCCTTTTCACGTTCTGACCTATAAGCACGACCTGCATTCTTACCGCGAGTTTCCCTTACGCTTTGCTGAATTAGGAACAGTTTATCGCTACGAACGCTCAGGCGTTATGCATGGTTTGATGCGTGTCCGAGGATTCACCCAAGATGATGCTCATATTTTCTGCTTACCCAATCAGATTGCCGATGAAATCATTGGAGTATTAAATCTAACCGAGCAAATCTTATCAGATTTTGGCTTTACCGATTATGAGGTTAATTTATCCACTCGTCCGGCTAAATCTGTTGGCACCGATGACGTTTGGGAGTTAGCGACAACAGCTTTAAAACAAGCTTTAGCTGCCAAAAGTTGGAATTATATTGAAGATGTGGGGGGTGGCGCGTTCTATGGTCCCAAGATTGACCTTAAGATTCGAGATGCCATTGGTCGTTTGTGGCAATGTTCGACAATTCAGGTCGATTTCAATTTACCCGATCGCTTCAATATGGAATATGTCGCTGCTGATGGAAGTCGCCAACAACCGATTATGATTCACCGAGCAATTTTTGGCTCGTTGGAACGCTTTTTCGGGATTTTAATTGAGAATTATGCCGGTGATTTCCCTTTGTGGTTAGCCCCCATTCAGGTGCGTCTGTTACCCGTGAGCGATGCTCAACGGGAGTATTCAGAATCAGTTGCCACCACTCTTAAAGAAACTGGGTATCGGGTTGAAATTGACCGCAGTGGAGAGCGTTTGGGCAAGCAAATTCGCAATGCAGAATTAGAGAAAATTCCCGTTGTTGCTGTAGTCGGTAAACGGGAAGTAGAAAATCAAACTCTGAGTGTGCGGACAAGGAAGGAGGGAGAGTTAGGAACGCTAACTTTAGCTGAGTTGCAAGCTTGTCTGCAAGGAGTGATTGAAGAGAAATCAACGCTTTAACCTTGTCAAGTTAGAGAAAATAATTTAGGTCTGACCGTACAGAAACAGGTAACTGCTTTATAGTTAATAGCTGTAATGAATTCTTCTAAAATCTTGGATGTAGTCATTGTCGGTGCGGGTGCGGCGGGGGTCGGTTGTGGGGTCGTTCTCAAAGATTTAGGACTCCAAAATTTTATCCTGTTAGAGCGCCATGAAGTGGGAGAATCTTTTAATCGCTGGCCCGCACAAATGCGATTTATTACCCCGTCGTTTCCCAGTCACGGCTTTGGGTTACTCGACCTGAATGCAGTAGCTCTAAATACCTCCCCAGCTCTATCTTTTCGACGAGAACACCTAACGGGTAAGGAGTATGCCCTCTATTTACAAACGGTTGTCGAGCATTTTCAGCTTCCAGTAAAAACGGGCATTGAGGTTCACGATATTGAAGCACTACCAGAAGAAAAAGGGTTTATCCTCAAAACTTCCCAAGGCGATGTCCAAAGCCGCTTTGTCATTTGGGCGGCGGGAGAATTTCAGTATCCGCGCCTCGATTCCTTTCCCGGTGCCGATTTGTGCATTCAAAATACTCAGGTACGCTCCTGGGACGAGATACAGGGAGAGGAGGTTATTGTGATTGGCGGTTATGAAAGTGGAATGGATGCTGCCACCAATTTAGTTGCCTTGGGAAAACGAGTGGCAGTAATCGATCGCGCAAAAAGTTGGGCATCCGATGACCCCGATCCGAGCATCTCTTTGTCTCCTTACACAATACAGCGCTTGGAGTTTGTCTATGGGACAGGTCGCCTTGAACTGATTGGGAATACTGACATTGTGGGAGTCAAGCGCGACGCCAACGGTTATGCTGTCGTCGGGGCGCAAGGTAATGAGAGTGTTCAGTATCGCCAGTGGATGAGTCCCACGCCTCCTATTCTGTGTACGGGTTTTAAGGGCAGTCTCAGTACCATAGCCCACTTGTTTCATTGGTCAGACGGACATACTGTGCTGAGTGAATGCGATGAATCGACCCGGACTCCAGGGTTATTCGTCGTTGGACCTTCTGTGCGTCACGGGGATGTGATTTTCTGTTTTATCTATAAATTCCGGCAGCGGTTTGCGGTGGTGGCTGATGCGATCGCACAACGTTTGGGTTTAGATCCCTCACCTTTGCAGGTTTACCGCGAACAGGGTTTATTTCTTGATGACCTTTCCTGCTGTAGCAATGATTGTGTTTGTTAATAGCTGAGTTTTGTATAGACAGCGATGAACCAAGTTACTGGACAACTCTCTACCCACACTGCCGTCGTTGCGATCGGTAAAGAAAGCGTGGGAAAATCCCAGTTAATTGCCTCTCTCACCCAAAAGCCAGCCTATAGCTCAAATTTTCGGGGTACTACCGTGGCTTGTGAAACCTATCGGGACGGCGATCGCACCTTTGTCGATACGCCTGGGATTTTGCGCCAGTCTGATAGCGTGACGACGGCAACTGTGCTGAACCGTTTGCCAGAAACGGATACCGTGTTGCTTGTGGTACAAGCTACTCATATCGACGAGGATTTAGCGGAGTTACTCCCATTGGTTCAAGGCTAGCGGGGAGTCGTAGCTGTTACCTTTTGGGATAAGGTACGAGCTAAGGCAGAAGCCATGCAAGTACTCGAACGTCTCCGCCAGAGTTCCGGGATTGGTTTCATCCCTGTGGATGCCCGTCATCTGAGTGCGAGCGATCGCGTCGAGATTCTAGAGGCTCTTTCATCTCCCGGAACCTTTACCCAAGAGTTTACACCAGAACGCATTGGCTGGTGGATCGAGCCATCACCAACTGTATTGGAACACCGCTACTGGGGACCGGTTGCAGCAATTTTGCTGCTTTTATTGCCTGCCATCATCGCCGTTGGGACAGCCAACGCCTTGGCTGGATTCGTTGAGCCATTAGTACAAGGGTTGGTTAAGCCTTTAGTCGAACAACTCAATTCGTTGCCGTCCCTGTTGCGAGAAATTCTTGTGGGTCGATATGGACTGGTGACGATGGGTCCATTGCTGTTCGTTTGGGCTGTTCCTACGGTTCTACTCTATGCTCTGTTTCTTGGTGCTTACAAAGCGAGTGGTTTGATTGATCGGATCACGGTAGCAATGCACCCGTTAATACTTCCCTTTGGATTAACGGGGCGAGACTTGGTGCGGGTGATTATGGGATTTGGTTGCAATGTCCCCGCCGTAATTAACACTAGGACTTGTTCGAGTTGTTCGCGAGGGACTTGTATTTCTGCGATCGCATTTGGTTCCGCTTGTTCCTACCAGTTCGGGGCAACCCTCGGCGTATTTGCGGCGGCTCAACTGCCTTATCTGGTTATCCCTTATTTACTCTATCTGACAGTAACAACCTTAATTTACACCCGACTGACAGCACCCAAAAAAGCGCGATCGCCGTTAAATAAGTTGCTCGTTGAAGGGCGTAGTTTCCTGGAATTTCCCCGCCCGATTGCCATCTGGCGCGAAGCCCGCAGCACCCTATCTCAATTCTTTCTCCAGGCAATCCCCATCTTCTTGGGAATTACAATTATTGCGTCGCTACTCGACTGGCTAGGTGTTCTCTCTTTATTGTCGGGTGTTCTTCGCCCTGTGATGGGATTGTTTCACCTTCCCGCTGAAGCCGCTTTACCTGTAGTGCTTGCCTCTATTCGCAAGGATGGCATTTTGCTATTTACCGAACCGAATGTAGTGGGTGCTTTAACCCCCTTGCAGATTCTCACAGCCGTCTATCTAGCAGGTGTAATTCTACCTTGCCTTGTCACCCTCCTAACCATTGTGCGCGAGGTATCTTGGCGTTTTGCCCTGAAGCTTTTGAGCCAGCAAGTTGTGGCAGGCGTTAGCTTTTCGCTGCTTCTGGCTTGGGGCATCGCCCTATTTGAGCATTCAATTAACCGCTTTTAGTATTTTGGAGATCTGTGTCCTCTGTGCCTCTGTGGTTCATTAAAGGCTCATTAGTGAGAGTTGTGACCAAAATACCCAAAATTTGTTCTATTTGCTTAATTGAATAATCAATGGGATCGATAAAAGCAGTTTGATTGATTAGTTTCAGAAACTTCCAATCTGTTCCTATTGTCACAGCACCCCAAATCGTTTCTACAGATTTTCCTTGTTGTTGGTTAAACAGTTGTGCTGCTAACATCGTCGCTAAACATTGTCCTAACCCTGATTTTAAGCTTTCGTTCTTGGCTTCAATAATTGTCATCACAGGGCAAGTGATTTCATATTGCTCTAAGGAGCGGCTGAGGATAAAATCACATCGACCTTCTAAGCCTCTAGTAGCATCAACATTAAATTCAGTACCAGAAAATAGACTAATTTGATACTGCAAATATCGCCTTACCTCAATTAAAACTGGCATAATAACGAGTTCTGAGCGAGCTTTTTCAGTGTTGATGGCAGTGACGAGGGGTAGATGCTCTTGAAGTGCAAATGTTAGATAATCGCTGGGTGGGATTGGCTGAATTTCAGGGAACAGTGATGTGTTTTCTTCTACTGCTAAGTGTAAATCGGTTTTGACTTTGCGGAGAGTAAAGTTGCTGTATGCCATTTTTATCCAGTCCTTATCTTGCGCTGTATCTATCTTAGTCTCTCAAATTACGAAATATGTTTACAGCTTGTTATACAGTTATATGAAAAAATACTAGAACGATTTATCAAATAAAAAGCCGTCCTAGAAGGACGGGGCTTGTATCCCAAATTCCCGGTCAAACCACTTCAATGACAACGTTGCTGATATGTGTAATTAACGTCCGTTCATCTTGAGTCATAATTTTGACGTAGCCACTGGCAATACAGTACTCAACCGAGGCAGCTTCAATGGTTTGTGTGGGAGTAA